>NZ_JBIVJB010000056.1:10090-32779 GCF_044750025.1 Pseudomonas sp. NPDC088885
CCAGCGCTTGAGGTAGAACAGTGGCAGCGCCTTGTCCCGCACGATCACCACTTCCTGGCCGTCGACGACGTTGGTGGTCGACAGGTCGAGGTGGAAAATTTCGTTGACGTTGACCAGCGGGAACGCGAACGCCTGATTGCCGAGCATGACCATCAACGTCGGCATGATCGCCAGCGTCAGCGGCACCTTGATGACAATCTTCGAGCCCTGGCCCTTGGTCGAGTAGATGTTGATCGAACCGTTGAGCTGGGAAATCTTGGTCTTCACCACGTCCATGCCGACACCACGGCCGGAGACGTCGGAGATCTCGGTCTTGGTCGAGAAACCCGGGGCGAAGATCAGGTTGTAGCACTCGGTATCGCTGAGGCGATCGGCCGCGTCCTTGTCCATCACCCCGCGTTTTACCGCGATGGCGCGCAGCACGTTCGGGTCCATACCTTTGCCGTCATCGGAAATCGACAGCAGGATGTGATCGCCTTCTTGCTCGGCGGCCAGCACCACACGACCGCCACGGGCCTTGCCCGATGCTTCACGTTCTTCCGGCGACTCGATGCCGTGGTCGACCGCGTTGCGCACCAAGTGGACCAGCGGATCGGCCAGGGCCTCGACGAGGTTTTTGTCGAGGTCGGTTTCTTCGCCGACCAGCTCCAGGTTGATCTCTTTTTTCAGCTGACGGGCCAGGTCGCGAACCAGACGCGGGAAGCGCCCGAATACTTTCTTGATCGGCTGCATCCGCGTTTTCATCACTGCGGTTTGCAGGTCAGCGGTGACCACGTCGAGGTTCGACACAGCCTTTTGCATGGCTTCGTCGCCGCTGTTCAAGCCCAGGCGCACCAGACGGTTACGCACCAGTACCAGCTCGCCGACCATGTTCATGATTTCGTCGAGACGTGCGGTATCGACGCGCACGGTGGTCTCGGCTTCACTCGCCGGTTTTTCCGGTGGCGGTGTTGCCGGTGCACGGGCCGGAGCCGGAGCCGGTGCAGCAGCTTTGGGTACTTCGGCTTTTGGCTCAGGCTTGGCGACAGGTTTCGGCGCCGCTGCGGCCGGGGCCTTGGCAACTGGCGTGGCCACCGTCGAAGCGCTGCCCGCTGAGGCGGCGCCGACATCGGTGAATTTGCCTTTGCCGTGCAATTCGTCGAGCAGCGATTCGAATTCATGATCGCTGATCAAATCGCTGCCGGCAGCGGCGGCCGCTGGAGCAGCAGGCGCAGGTGCCGAGGCAATCGCCGACTCCAGCGCTTCAACGGCGAAGTTGCCTTTGCCGTGCAACTGATCGAGCAACGCTTCAAATTCGTCGTCGGTGATGTCCGAGCTGTCGCCCGCTGCCGGAGCAACCGGAGCCGCTGGCGTCGCCGCTACGGCGTCCGGCGCGAACTGGCCTTTGCCGTGCAGTTGATCCAGCAACGACTCGAATTCGGCGTCGGTGATTTCATCGCTGGCGGCGCTATCGGCCACCGGCGCTGGCGGGGCTTCGGCTTGTGCCTTGACGGCATTCAGCGAGTCCAGCAGTTGTTCAAATTCGTTGTCGGTGATGTCGCCCGAATCGCTTTCGGCGACCGGCGCTTCAACGACTTCTTCGACCGCGACGGCATCCGCCGATTGCGGCTCGGCCAGACGTGCCAGCGCTGCCAGCAGCTCAGGCGTTGCAGCGGTGATCGGTGCGCGTTCACGCACCTCAGTGAACATGCTGTTCACCGCGTCCAGTGCTTCCAGCACCACGTCCATCAGTTCTGCATCAACGCGACGCTCACCCTTGCGCAGGATGTCGAACACGTTTTCGGCGATGTGACAGCACTCCACCAGCTCATTGAGCTGAAGGAAGCCGGCGCCCCCTTTTACAGTGTGGAAACCGCGAAAAATTGCATTGAGCAGATCCGCGTCATCCGGTCGGCTTTCCAGCTCGACCAGTTGCTCGGACAGTTGCTCAAGAATCTCGCCGGCCTCAACCAGGAAATCCTGAAGGATCTCTTCATCGGCGCCGAAGCTCATTAATGGGGTGCTCCTAACAGGTCTAAAAACCTAAACTCAAAATCCAAGGCTGGATAACAAATCGTCCACATCGTCCTGACCGGACACAACGTCTTCTCGTTTATCGGCATGAATCTGCGGACCTTCACCCTGCGAGAGATGTTTTTGTGGATCTTTTTCTGCAAGCATCGCGGCGCGGTCATGTTCGATGCCCGCAAAGCGGTCCACCTGACTGGCCATGAGTACGAGTTTGAGCAAATTGCTTTCGACTTCGGTGACCAGTTGGGTCACGCGTTTGATCACCTGACCGGTGAGGTCCTGATAATCCTGGGCCAGCAGAATGTCGTTGAGATTGCTCGACACCGCACGGTTGCCCGTGTGGCTGCGCGACAGAAAACCGTCGACCCGGCGCGCCAGTTCGCGGAACTCTTCAGCCCCGACTTCGCGGCGCATGAAACGGCCCCAATCCGTGCTCAGAGCCTGGGCTTCTTCAGCCAGACCATTGACCACCGGCGTGGCGCTTTCCACCAGATCCATGGTGCGGTTGGCCGCAGCTTCCGTCAGCTTGACCACATAGCCCAGACGTTCGGTGGCGTCGGTGATTTGCGACACTTCCTCGGCCTGCGGCATGTGCGGATCGATCTGGAAATTGACGATCGCACTGTGCAGTTCGCGTGTGAGCTTGCCCACTTCCTGATACAGGCCGCGGTCACGGGTCTGATTGAGCTCATGGATCAGTTGCACAGCGTCGCCGAACTTGCCTTTTTCAAGGCTCTCGACCAGTTCGACCGCGTGTTTTTTCAGGGTCGACTCGAAATCGCCCTGTGAAAATTCTTTATGCTCCATAGCTCCCCCGCGCGTTCATCAGCCGATGCGTTCGAAAATCTTCTCGATTTTGTCTTTCAGCGCCTGAGCCGTGAAAGGTTTGACGACGTAGCCGTTCACACCGGCCTGAGCGGCTTCGATGATCTGCTCGCGCTTGGCTTCAGCAGTCACCATCAATACCGGCAGGTGCTTGAGTTTTTCGTCGGCACGCACGTGACGCAGCAGGTCGATACCGGTCATGCCCGGCATGTTCCAGTCCGTTACCAGAAAGTCGATGCTTCCGCTGTTGAGCACTGGAATGGCAGTGGTGCCATCGTCAGCCTCGACGGTGTTGGTGAACCCAAGATCACGCAGCAGGTTCTTGATGATCCGCCGCATCGTTGAGAAGTCATCAACGATGAGGATTTTCATGTCTTTGTTCAATTCGACCTCCAAGCAGTCTTAAACGCGCCCAGCACCTGGACGCGCCACTTCAATCAATCGGCGCAGCACTCGAAGACTGTCTGGAGCACAACAGAGCAAGACCGGTGCCGTTCATCACCGCACCAGCCTCGTTCGCAGTGTCCCCACACTGCCTTCAGCGCGCTCGCCACTCCCCCAAACGCCCCCGCAAACGGGCCGCGCACTGGCTGTGTAACTGGCTGACCCGCGATTCACTGACGCCAAGGACTTCACCGATTTCCTGAGGTTCAGCTCTTCGTCGTAGTACAGCGCCAACACCAGTCGCTCACGCTCCGGCAAATTGGCAATCGCGTCCGCCAGCGCCGCCTGGAAGCGTTCATCTTCCAGATCGCGTGACGGCTCAAGATGAGCACTCGCGCCATCCTCGTGCAGCCCTTCGTGTTCGCCGTCCTGCAACAGATCGTCGAAACTGAACAGGCGACTGCCCAAGGTGTCATTCAAAATCCCGTAGTAATCGTCGAGACTCAATTGGAGTTCGGCCGCAACTTCGTGATCTTTAGCATCACGGCCGGTTTTAGCTTCAATTGAGCGAATTGCGTCGCTGACCATCCGGGTATTGCGGTGAACCGAGCGTGGTGCCCAATCCCCTTTGCGCACTTCGTCGAGCATCGCGCCGCGGATTCGAATGCCCGCGTACGTTTCGAAACTGGCGCCTTTGCTGGCGTCGTATTTGGTCGAGACTTCAAGCAGGCCGATCATCCCGGCCTGGATCAGGTCTTCAACCTGCACACTTGCCGGCAACCGCGCCAGCAAGTGATAGGCAATGCGTTTGACCAGCGGCGCGTAACGCTCGATCAGCTCGTACTGAGCGTCGCGTGCCGACTTCTTGTAGTAATTCATACCGCTAGCGGTCATAGCACGGGCCCTGCCGTTTGCTGCACGAGGCGCTCGACAAAAAACTCAAGGTGGCCGCGCGGGTTGGCGGGCAGCGGCCACGTGTCGACCTTTTGCGCGATGGCCTTGAACGCCAGCGCGCACTTGGAACGCGGGAAGGCTTCATAGACAGCGCGCTGCTTCTGCACCGCTTTGCGCACGCTTTCGTCGTAAGGCACGGCGCCGACGTATTGTAAGGCGACGTCGAGGAAGCGATCCGTGACCTTGGTCAACTTGGCGAACAGGTTGCGACCTTCTTGCGGGCTCTGCGCCATGTTGGCGAGGACGCGGAAGCGGTTCATGCCGTAATCGCGGTTGAGCAGTTTGATCAGTGCGTAAGCGTCAGTGATCGAGGTCGGCTCATCGCAGACCACCAGCAACACTTCCTGCGCTGCGCGAACGAAACTGACTACCGAGTCACCAATACCTGCAGCGGTGTCGATCACCAGAACGTCGAGATTGTCGCCGATGTCACTGAAGGCCTGAATCAGGCCGGCGTGTTGCGCCGGGCTCAGATGAACCATGCTCTGCGTGCCGGACGCGGCCGGTACGATGCGGATCCCGCCGGGGCCCTGCAACAGTACGTCGCGCAGCTCACAGCGGCCTTCAATGACATCGGCCAGAGTGCGTTTGGGTGTCAGGCCCAGCAGAACGTCGACGTTCGCCAGTCCCAGATCGGCGTCCAGCAGCATGACCCGACGGCCAAGCTCTGCCAGCGCCAGAGACAAGTTCACTGACACGTTAGTTTTGCCGACGCCACCTTTGCCGCCGGTCACCGCGATCACCTGTACGGGATGCATGCTGCCCATGTTATTTCTTTACCTTGTCTTGCATAGACGGAGGCCACATTACTGGCTGCGCGTTCACAAACGGAACAATGCATGGCAGACCATCGATGTAGGTACAAAAACTGTTCATGAATACCTCAGCCTACCTGCTTGGTGGGGCTGTGGTAGATATCAGCGAACATGTCAGCCATGGCTTCTTCGCTGGGTTCTTCCTGCATTTGCACGCTGACGGCGCGGCTGACCAGTTGATGACGGCGCGGCAGATGCAAATCATCCGGAATCCGTGGGCCATCGGTCAGGTACGCGACCGGCAATTCATGACTGATCGCCAGGCTTAACACTTCGCCAAGGCTGGCCGTTTCATCCAGTTTAGTCAGGATGCACCCGGCGAGCCCGCAACGCTTGTAACTGTGATAAGCGGCGGTTAGAACCTGTTTCTGGCTGGTGGTTGCCAGCACGAGATAATTTTTTGAACGGATGCCACGCCCGGCCAGACTTTCGAGCTGCATGCGCAGTGCCGGATCGCTGGCCTGCAGGCCGGCGGTATCGATCAGCACCACGCGTTTGCGCAGCAGCGGGTCCAGGGCCTGCACCAGCGACTGGCCCGGATCGACGTGCGTTACCGGCACGTTGAGGATCCGGCCCAGGGTCTTCAGTTGTTCCTGAGCGCCGATGCGGAAGCTGTCCATGCTCACCAGCGCGACATTCTGCGCGCCGTACTTGAGCACGTAACGGGCAGCGAGCTTGGCCAGCGTGGTGGTCTTGCCCATGCCGGCAGGGCCGACCATGGCAATCACACCGCCCTCTTCCAGCGGCTCGACTTCCGGTACGGCAATCATCCGCGCCAGGTGCGCCAGCAGCATGCGCCAGGCCTGACGAGGTTCTTCGATATCGGTGATCATCGCCAGCAGGTCGCGCGACAACGGGCCGGACAGGCCGATCCGTTGCAGACGGCGATACAGGTTGGCTTGCGCCGGACGGCTGCCCTGCAGTTGATTCCAGGCCAGCGTGCCGAGCTGCACTTCCATCAGCTCGCGCAGGCTGTTCAATTCAAAACGCATCGAATCCAGTGCGCGTGGATCGACGCCGCCGGAGGACTGCGCCGGTGCCGGGGCTGGACGCGCTGGCGCGGCGTAGGTCGGCTCGGTCAGCGGTTCAGCGGCGGTCAACGGCAGGCCAGCGGTGAGTGGCAGGCCGGCAAAGATCTGGCGATTGCTATTGCCATCGGCTTCGCCACGCAGGCTCAGTTCGGCCTGGGCGGTGACGATGCGCGACTGGGTCTTGCGCAGCTCGTCTTCGAGTTCCATGTTCGGAACCCGTGGCGCCAGCGCCGACAATTTGTAATCGAGCGCAGCCGTCAGCTCGACACCGCCGGCAATGCGGCGGTTGCCAATGATGGCGGCATCAGCGCCCAGCTCATCACGAACCAGCTTCATGGCCTGACGCATATCGGCGGCGAAAAAACGCTTAACTTGCATGAACCACTACCTCAGCCGTTGGGCCCTACTGTCGCAACAATTGTCACTTGCTTGTTGTCCGGTATTTCCTGGTAGGCCAGCACGTGCAATCCAGGGACTGCGAGGCGGCCAAAGCGCGAGAGCATCGCGCGCACCGGGCCTGCTACCAACAGGATCACCGGCTGACCTTGCATCTCCTGACGCTGCGCCGCTTCGATGAGCGAACGTTGCAGCTTCTCGGCCATGCTTGGCTCCAGCAGAACGCCCTCTTCCGAGCCTTGTCCTGCCTTCTGCAGACTATTGAGCAATATCTGTTCCAACCTTGGTTCCAAGGTGATCACAGGCAGCTCGGACTCAGTGCCTACAATGCTTTGGACGATGGCGCGCGATACGCCAACCCGCACCGCAGCCACCAGCGCGGCGGTATCTTGACTCTTGGCAGCGTTGTTGGCGATGGCTTCGGCAATACTGCGGATGTCACGCACCGGCACGTGTTCGGCCAACAGCGCTTGCAATACTTTAAGCAGTTGCGACAACGAGACCACGCCCGGCACCAGCTCTTCAGCCAGTTTCGGCGAGCTTTTGGCCAGCAATTGCATGAGTTGCTGCACTTCCTCGTGGCCGATCAGCTCACTGGAGTGTTTGTACAGAATCTGGTTCAAGTGCGTCGCGACCACGGTGCTGGCGTCGACCACGGTGTATCCGAGCGACTGTGCCTGCGCGCGCTGGCTGATTTCGATCCACACCGCTTCCAGCCCGAAAGCCGGATCTTTGGCGTTTATGCCGTTAAGCGTGCCGTATACCTGCCCCGGGTTGATCGCCAGTTCGCGATCCGGGTAAATCTCGGCTTCAGCGAGGATCACGCCCATCAGGGTCAAACGGTAGGCGCTTGGCGCCAGATCGAGGTTGTCGCGGATATGCACGGTCGGCATCAGGAAGCCCAGATCCTGCGAGAGCTTCTTGCGCACGCCCTTGATCCGCGCCAGCAATTGCCCGCCCTGATTGCGATCCACCAGCGGGATCAAGCGGTAGCCGACTTCCAGACCAATCATGTCGATTGGCGTCACGTCATCCCAGCCCAGCTCTTTGGTTTCCATGGCGCGGGCCGGCGAAGGCAGCAGCTCCTGCTGGCGTTTGACCTCTTGCAGCGCTTCAACCTTGGCGACGTTCTGCTTCTTCCAGAACAGGTACGCGCCGCCAGCGGCCAGTGCCGCCATGCTGAGGAACGAGAAGTGCGGCATGCCCGGCACCAGGCCCATCACCGCCATCAAACCGGCCGCCACCGCCAGCGCTTTTGGCGAGGCGAACATCTGGCGATTGATCTGTTTGCCCATGTCTTCCGAACCGGAAGCACGGGTCACCATGATCGCCGCAGCTGTAGATAACAACAGTGATGGCAATTGCGCCACTAAACCGTCACCGATGGTCAGCAAGGCGTAAACCCGGCCGGCATCGCCGAAGCTCATGTTGTGCTGGAAGATACCGACGGCCATGCCGCCGATGAGGTTGATGAACAGAATCAGCAGGCCGGCGATAGCGTCACCGCGCACGAACTTGCTGGCACCGTCCATCGAACCGTAGAACTCAGCCTCTTGGGCGACTTCCTGGCGGCGCATCTTTGCCTGGTTCTGGTCGATCAGACCGGCGTTGAGGTCGGCGTCGATCGCCATTTGTTTGCCGGGCATCGCGTCGAGGGTGAAGCGCGCGCTCACCTCGGAGATCCGCCCGGCACCCTTGGTCACCACGACGAAGTTGATGATCATCAGGATCGCAAACACCACGATACCGACCACGTAGTTACCGCCGATCACCACCTCACCGAAGGCCTGAATCACCTTACCGGCCGCGGCGTGGCCGTCCTGACCGTGGAGCATCACCACCCGTGTCGAGGCGACGTTCAACGCCAGCCGCATCAACGTCGCGACCAGCAGAATCGTCGGGAACACCGCGAAATCCAGCGGCCGCAGCGCGTACACGCAGACCAGCAGCACGACGATCGACAACGCAATGTTGAACGTGAAAAACACGTCGAGCAGGAACGGCGGAATCGGCAACATCATCATTGCCAACATGACCAGCAGCAACAACGGCACGCCCAGATTGCCTCGCGAGAGGTCATTCAGGTTTGTGCGGGCACTGTTGAGTAACTGAGAGCGATCCACCGGTTTTCCCCGTTCCTTTAAAGCAAACTTTTGACGCCCAGAGCAGGCGCACGGCGGCTATTGCAAGAAGCCTTCCAACTTTTGCCCTGACAAAAAAGATCGCAGCCCCAACGCGCGTCCCTGTAGGAGCTGCCGAAGGCTGCGATCTTTGATTAATGGGTAGCGCACATACGGAAAAACCAACCCCTTACGCCCAGTTCATTCAGACGAACGGCCATCAAACCTGTAATTTCTGACAGTAGACGCTATGCGTCATATCCCGTCCCATGAGCACTTCATCGACTCATAGGAACACCTTTCATGAAACCAGAGATTCGACTCATTGAATGCATGGAGAACATCGTTTTCAGTAATGACGGTAAAATCATGCACCACGATCACCTGGGAAGAATCCAGACGCGGCATGTAGCAACAGGCGATCTCATTCATGAATTCTCCGAAAAGGGGGGCGCCCCTCGAATTGGAGGGATGAGCCCTGACGGTACGCTGATTTACTCCACTGACTATTACGGTCGTCACGTAAGAATCTGTGATACCGAGAAACAGACTGAGACATTGGGTTATGAGACTGGCTCCAGTGCGATCGACTTAGCTGTCAGCGCTGACGGCAAGCAGTTGTACATTATTGCCGGAGAGCCCGGAAAGAACGTTTTAGCGGTCGTTGACAGTGCGACTCAGTCTCTGGTCAAAAAAATCCCGGTTAGCCGACTTGATATTGGAATCAAGCTAAATCCCGATAACTCGCTTTTCTACATCCTTACCGCGGCCAATGAAACTGAAGGTGTACACGTCTTAAACCCTCAGACAGATAAATTAACGTTGATCCCGATGCCGATAACTGTCAGGAACAGTATTGTATTTGACCGTTCGAAGCGCCTTGCCTACATCTCCAATTGGGCCCGCAAGAGCGTCACTGCCGTTGACACTATGAACAATGGCATCAGAGCTACGTACGCCGTCAAAGGGACGCCACATGAAATGGCATTGAGTGCCGACGGATCCTTTCTTTACGCCCTGAACAATCACGGGTCGAATCTGATTGACGTATATGAGACAGACACCATGAGATTGGTTGAGCAATTGCCGGTTGATCGGGCTGATCTTAGAGTGATTGCGATCAATGACGATGATGTAATATTCGTTGGCTATTACGACCAAGCCCCCCTCGGCAAGAGCTAAAGCAGCCAACACCACTGTGAAATGCCGAAGCTCGGCGCACACGCGCGCATTCAGCTTCGGCACCCGATCAAACACTGGAATTCCCGCCTCAGCAGGCGCTGCCGAAGGCTGCGATCTTTTGATCTGGCCATTGAAAATCAAAAGATCGCAGCCTTCGGCAGCGCCTCCAGGGACAAAATATCTTCAGCCAAAACATCCGCCGTTCAGTTCCGACGTGTTGCCGTCTTCGCGAGTAAGCGCCACAGATTTTGCGGCACGCTACAAAATGCATATTCACCAAAAAACCCGTAGGAGCAAAGCTTGCTCGCGAAAGCGATCTCTCAGACAAAGAAAATTCCGGATTTAACCCGCCTTGTGAATTTGATCCGCGCCAATATCGCCAAACGCTAGCTCACGACCGATCATGTAACGCGTGTCGGTATACATCGGCTTCCCCTCCACCGATACCAGCGGCTCCTTGCCATACATCAGCACGACTTTGGTTTCGGGTGACTTGAGCTCTGGGTACTCCGAGTCACCTAACAGCAAATTCAATTGCCACTGAAAATATATGATCGGCAGATCGCGAATCTGAATCTGTCGACCGCCGTCCAATCGATAGTCCAGGCGTGCAGTAACGTGCAACTGCCCGTCAACCACCTCGAAGTCCGGCACGCCATAACGACTTTCAAGCCCTCCCGTCGACCAATGCGACATGTAGTACTCCGGGCGAGTGAAGACCTTGAACAGCGCCTCACTCGTGGAAATATTGCCCGCCGCGCTAAACAAATAGTTGTACGCGTAATGAGTTGCCAAGCCGTCCACCTCGGGCCGGATCGCATTGAGCGGGTTATCCAGAAAGCCGGGAATGTGCAGGTTCGCGGCAACTTTAAAGTTGAGGAAGTCCAGACTCAGTTTGAATTTGGCCGAGTAGCCGATCGTCTTTTCACTTACATTCTCGTCAAGCCGTGCCGAGACAAATTCCAACTCCATCCCCGCAAGATGCTTGTACACGCGCGCTACCATAAACACTCTCCCTAAGCTGATCCGAGCATCTCGAACACTGCCAGGCCCCTGCCCAAGCGCATCCACAACGAGACATCCAACGGGAAATTCCCGGTGTCATCAAAGCGCATGAAAACGAACGGCGTCTACTGTCAAAACTGTCAGGGTCAGAAGGATTTCAGACGGAAGGCAGCCGCGCTTAATGACACAGGACGCTGCCGAACAAACCGCCGGTCGGATAGAAGATCAGAACTGTCAAACCTGACAGGTGCCAGACGCGCGAATTTGTTGCCCACTGAGGATCCTACTGAGGCTCAAGGATCCTGCCCATGAAACCTTCAACCGGTGCCGATACCTTCCAACTCGAAGTACCCAATGAAAACATCGTGATGATCAAAGGCCTGCTGGACTTAACGAGAGTCCGGATGCCTCGCGGTTGTATTTTGTGTCCACCGTCGACGGCAGATTCAGCCATATCCGCGCAATGGATACTCAAACTCAAACCATCGTCCATAGCTATTCGCCAAAAGTCGGCGGTGAACAGTTGGCCAGCCTGACACCCGACGGCTTTCGGGCCTATGTCCACAGCCGCTACTCGCAATTTATTTGGCAGATCAACACAGAAACCCATGAACTCAGCCAGGGCGCCGATCTCGAGGGCAGTACGCCTTATATGGTGGCAAGTGCAAACGGCCAAACCCTTTACGCCGGTGGCACTCTGGAATCAGGACGGGGATTTCTGAAGGCAATCGACGCGCCCACCCAGACCGTCACCAAGACTCTGCTAACCAAACCGTGGCCTTACAGCCTCGCAGTCAATCCCAAGCAACCGCTTTTGTATCTGGCCAATGTGGGCGATGCAGATTCCGACTCCGACCCTTCGGCCATTGACGTTATCGCTACCGATAGCTGGATGCTCGTCGCCAGAATTCTGATCACCGGATTTGCGTACGCAATGGCACCAAGCCACGACGGCACTCGCTTGTATGTGGCCGACTTAACCTCCAGTGAAATTTTGCTGATTGATACGGCCACCCATAAAGTCATCAAAGTTGCCGCGAGCGAAAAATCACCCCGGCACCTATCGGTGAGTGCCGACGGCAAACATATCTACGTCGTGACATACACGTCCGGTCGCATCTGGATTCTGGATGCAGAAAACCTGGAGGTTGTGCGCTTTATCGAGACAGGGAAAACCGACCTGAGAGAAGTACTGGCAACCCCTGCCGACCGCATTTACGTGCTTTACCAGCATTGAATGAAAGGCTCGCCATCTTCGCGGGCAATCCCGCTATCACAGGTTTCGGGGACAGCGAAAATTGGGATGTTCACTACAAAACCAATGCAGGAGCAAAGCTTGCTCGCGAAGGCGGTGTGTCAGGTAAGGAAAATATTGAATCCAACGACGCCTTCGCGAGCAAGCCCGCTCCCACAGGTTTTGCGTACACCACAAAATTTGATGCTCACCACAAAACCACTGTGGGAGCGGGCTTGCTCGCGAAGAGGCCCGCCCGGCCAACGCAAACTTCCAGATCGCGACGCAAATGTAGCCGTTTAAACACTGCTGTTTAAAAGACACTTCAAGACACGCCTCAAAGGCTACACATCCTTGCGCCTTTGCCTACAGCCAAGCCAGAATCGGCCGGCTTGTGCGCCTTGGGGACGGGTTCTATCGTGGGTCGGTCGCTGATTGTTCAGTGATCGGGTTTAGCAGCTCGGCAAATCTCAAGACACGCGAGTCCCGCCATTACGTCATGGCGGCTTTGCGTGGGGCACTTCGGTGCGCCGGGATTCTTGAGCCTGGTCTGCTAACCCGCGTACAAGCCGCCACCCGCAATTGATCATGCTCGGCGAACTGGCGGTGGATCGGGCGCTGGATAATCTGGAGTTGCCGCAGTAACAGCACCCCGGTGATCGTTCCCTCGCTCTGCGTGGGAATGCCTCAACGGACGCTCCGCGTTCGGTTCTGGAAGGGACGCGGAGCGTCCCGGGATGCATTCCCACGCGGAGCGTGGGAACGATCAAAAACCCTCGCCTCGGCAAGAACAATCGCCAACGACTTCGCCAAGCTTATACCCGCCTCGCAGCGCAGGACGCTGCTGGGTATCGCGCAACCGATCATGCTCGGCGAGTTGGCGGTGAATCGGGCGCTGGATAATTTGCAGGTGCCGCAGTAGCAGGCCACGGTTACAAGGCTTGATTGATCTGTTGTGCTTGCTGACGCTTTCGGGAGCAAGCCCCTCCCATAGGGATCTGTGCCGACCACAAATCTGCGCCACCCCCCCAAACCTGTGGAAGCGGGCTTACCCGCTATGTCTGACTCACAGGCAATACATCTCCTCCGGGAAAAAACCCGCCACCCCATTCAATCGGGATGGCGGGTTTTTGTCGTTTCGAAAGGCAAGATCATCGGTAGCCCCTACACCGAACTATGGAGCTGCCGAAGGCTGCGATCTTCTGACCTTCGCTCTTGTTCAATGACCACTCGTCGAAAACCCGACCTCACCTGTCAGATCTGACAGGTGTGCTTTTCCCCAATACCACGTTCAATCACTCCGTCGCCTCAACCATCGACCGGTGTCCGCCGCCATGACCAGACCCCAACACCCACTAGTTCTCAAACCGCTGTACTTTCCCGCGCTGGTCACCCTGAATCCTGCCGAGCACTACGACGGTGGCATTCCCATCCGGGCGGTGGAAGACGATCTGCAAGGCATCATTCCGTCCTGGCTCAACATGAACATCGGCGACAAGGCAGAGGTGTTCTGGGGCAATGCCAATTCGGCGATCTGGACCAAAACTCTCGAATTCGATAACGAACTTAACCAGGACCTGTCGTTTACCATTCGCAAGGCCCATGTGCTTGACGGCGAGACCAAGCCGGTGTTCTACCGGGTCACCTACAAGAACCAGGCAGAGGAAGACTCCAAACCCTTACTGATCCTGCTGGTCAAGCTCACGCGTCCCGGCGGCTACGATGACATTCCCGGCGATGACGGCCACTCCGATCTCAAGTTTTCCCTCGACCATGACGAGGTCGATGAAACCCTGCCAGCCAAGGGTGTGACGATGCGCATCGTGCCCTACCGCAACCTCACCCGCTATGATCGCATCCTCGCCCGCTGGGGCAGTCAGCAGGTCGCTCATGTCGTCACGCCGGAACAGGCACAGAACCCGGTCAGCCATCCGATCGATGTGGTGTTCAGTCGCGCGGTGATCGAGGCCGCGGGTGATGGTCCGCAAGTGGCGGTGGCTTATCAGGTCATCGATCGCTGCGGTAACCGCCCCGACGAGCGTGCGCCGTGGTCGGCCATTCGCAAAGTGCTGGTTGACCTGGGCGGCAATCGACTGGAAGTGCCATTGGTGCTGGTCAAAGGACTGCCGACCAACAGCATCAATCTCGATCAACTCGGAGATGACGATGTGGAGGTTTTGGTCAACACCCCGGCGACTGACTACAAGGTGGGTGACGAGGTACTCCTGACCTGGACAGGTACCCCGGCGCAAGGTTCGCAAATCATCGTCGGGCCAATTGAGCTGCCCGTCGACTTCGTATCGTTTCCGCTCAAATTCACCATTCCCAATGCCTCAGTGAGGGCCATCGCCAAGGGCAGCGCGTCGGTGGGCTACGCCTGCCGGCGTAACGGTATCGCCGACCGCCCCTCGAAAAACGCCAGCGTCACGGTGATTGGTGACATCAGCCAATTGCGCGCCCCCTCCGTGGACGAGGCCCCGGGTGGCACCTTGCCGCCGGAGACAACCTGGGCGACGGTCAACATCCCTTGGTACCCCGGCCGCAACAGCAGCGACCTGATCAATCTGATCTGGCAGGCCCAGACGCCGGGTGGTAGCACCGTCTATTACGAAGACCCGCGCACCGTCGGTAATGTTGCGGAAAACCGGCCCGTCCTGCGTAGCGTGAGCAATGCCGAGATCCAGCGGTTCAACGGACTGAACGTCAAGGTCTTTTATATCGTCACCAACAGCGATGCGCTGCTGTTGAGCGTGCGCGAATCGCTGCCGTTCCCGATGCAGGTCGGTGTGCCCTTGCCAACGTTTGACCGGCCGGAAGTCGAGGAGGCAGACAATGACGTGCTCGATCCCGACAAAGTGCCGCCGACCGGCACCACACTGGTGGTGCCGTACCTGGGCACCCGTGAAAAGGACCGCGTGAGCTGGCGCTGGCGCGGCTCGGCCAGCGGCGGCAGCACCAACGGCCATGTCGACCTGATCCCCATCACCGCCGGCAACCCAGTGCGCATCACCGTGGAAAAGCAATACGTGACAGCCAACCTCAACGGCATGGTGGTGGCCGATTACAGCATCCAGCGGGCGGGGGTGACGCTGGGGAACTCGCGTGAATTGACGTTGCGTATTGGCGCGGCGCTGGATTTGGAAGCGCCGCAGATCAAGGAGGCGAATGGCACTAGCCTCAACCCGTTCGCAGCCAAGGACAGCCTGACCGCTATCGTCGACTACACCGGCATGGACATTGGTGACGACATCATCGTCACCTGGAGCGGTACACCGCCGAACGGTTCCGACACCTCTCCGAGAACATCCGTGACCACGCTGGGGCCACAGTCGATTCCGCTGAAAAACGCGGTTGTGGCCTTCAACCTGGGCAAAGCGGTAACGGTGAGCTACACCGTGACGCGCAGTGGTACGCCTGTGCATTCGAAAGAATTGCCGCTGACGGTGCTGGTGATCCCGCAAGAAGATCCGGCATTGGGCAAGCCCTTGATCACGCAAGCCGCGAACAGCGGTGAGGGTCCGGAGTTGGACGTCAGCGCACTGGCCGCCGACGCGACCATGCGCATAATCAATTGGCCATTGATTGCGTTGAAGCAGTACGTATGGTTACGAGTGGAAGGCACCAACAAAGACGAAAGCAAATATGACGAAACGTTCTTGCAGCCACCTGATTCGCAGACCAACCAGACGTGGATTAACCAAGGTTTTTACGAGCATGCACTTCCGCTGAACGACTTGCAAAATTTGAAAGATGGCGCGGGCCTGACGATGCAGCTCAAGGCCGGGCTGGGTGGTAGCAAGGATGTGGAGGAGGCGGTGAGCTTTCCACTGCGCACGTACACAACCTCGGTAGTACCCGAGTTTATTTTTGATCCAAATGATTTAATACTTAATGGCCGATTAATCGCTTTCTCGGGAGCCACTGTCGTTAAATGGCCGACAGGAACGTCAAAACAAAAAACAGCCAATGGAGGAAAAGAACCCTATACATATGAAATCTCTCCTAAAGGCGTGGCCATGGTAGATACCCATCTTGGCATTGTTACATCCCTTGCAAACGGAACAGCCACATTAACCGCGCGGGATGCAACCGGAAACGCAAAGAGTTGCAGAGTCATTGTGTCAAACGTTCTTCAAGGGCGAATTCTATATCTGCACAACATAACTGAAGCAGGCAATCAAGGGCGCGTACTTAGTTTGGCGGAACTTATATCAGTAACGCAAATTTATAGAACCTTCCACAACAGTTACTGGGGAGACGGCGCTTATGAAAGTAACTACTGGTCCAGTGATTGGGTGTCAGGTTCCAACTGGCGTATTTTACACTTATTCAATGGGACCGGATCCGGAACCGCAATTTCATACCATAGAATCAGGGCTATTGTTGTTTAATGCACTTTGAGAACTCGTTAATATCGGGAAATTCTTGAAAATACAACTTTACCAGGGTTTGACGTTTCAACTAGCCTGCACCTCCTTGTGCGACTGGATTCCTTGGATCAGTCTGAAGTAGTTTGGCGAGCATAATGTGCTTCTTCCTCGCGCTGTTAGTGGAGCTCGGTCTAACTGCGGTCTGGGCTTGCTCACTCCCATAGAGATTCAGGGCCATTGTGCAGGGGGGCGGTTGGCCGCTTTCCCTGACTCCCAATCCTCTATTCAGTCACGACTCATTCATGATCGGGTTTGACGGCTCGGGAAATCCAGGACGTCCATTATTCTCCAATGCGCACTTGCACTCGTGTGCCCGATGCACAGTTCAATGGTGACTTTATGAGGAGGCATCTTCGGGTGCACCGGATGTCTTGGTTCGCTGCATCAAGCTGCAAACATTGCCCACCATCCGTTTGACAGCGATGAAGCGGAAGTTCTCTGACGTCCGCACGCAGAAACCGCACGATGTACGCTGTCACCGCCGACTTCAAAAACGAAGAATTATTGGCCAACGCCTGCGAAACCCTCGCCTCCGCCAGAACCATCGCCAATGACTTCGCCAACCTCATACCCACCTCGCAACGCAGAACGCTTTTGGGCATCGCGCAACTGATCATGCTCGGCGAACTGGCGGTGAATCGGGCGCTGGATAATCTGGAGTTGCCGGGCTGACCTGTACCGGAAACCCTGTGGTGAGGGGATTCAGCGAAACGTCGCACCGCACCGCTCGGCTACGCAGCAGTCGTAAATCCTGATCCCGTTATTACTGAAAGATAAAGGTCACTGGTTTTTGGGGGGGCTACGCAGCCCATCGGGGACAAACCCCGTCACCAAAATCTTTGTGAGAGCTGGACTTTCCTTGGGTCAGGTATGAAAAAACCGCCGCCCCGTTTGATCGGAACGGCGGTTTTTTCATCACACCACAGTCACGAATCGCTCCGCGTATCCGGCGGAATGGGCAGGTCACCCCTGTGTAGGTCGGACCGTTTTTCCAGTCCGCGCATTCTTGGCCAACTTCAACGTGTCGCCCAGAACAAGCAAGAGAACGCAATACCGCATAAGCGGCACATATTGAGAAAAATCAACCCTCTTAATAACGCAGATTCGTCGCCTCCATGGAGCCCTCGGATACGCGATCAAATTCGACGACCATGCCTTTTTTAATGTTGGTTTTATTTGCAAAATTTGGAGGAATTATGAAGCTAAATTCGTACAACCCCTGTCGATCATAGACGTTCAGGAGATCTTCTTCGCCTGAAGAAAAATTTTCTCTAACGTTCTTACGCCCAGTACCATCATTATCCCCAGTTTGAATTAAAGGATCAGGAGTAATAATGCCCTCCCCCGTTTTTTCATCATAACGTTTGAATGTACCTTTCATTTCCTTCTCCTATGCCGTCGAAGAATGCGCACGGATGTGCTACATCCCCCCCGATAAAGCCACAGGTTTACTTTTCGCACACCTGTAAAACCTGACAGGTAAGCTACGGTTTCAGACGAGCGGCTACCTCAAAGAACGCGACGCAACACCTATAAAAAGACACCTCCAGACACGCCTCCAAGATTACGCATCCTGCGTATTTGCCTACCGCACTGCTGGCATCGCGCAACTGATCATGCTCGGCGAACTGGCGGTGAATCGGGCGCTGGATAATCTGGAGTTGCCGCAGTAACAGCACCCCGGTGATCGTTCCCTCGCTCTGCGTGGGAATGCCTCAACGGACGCTCCGCGTTCGGTTCTGGAAGGGACGCGGAGCGTCCCGGGCTGCATTCCCACGCGGAGCGTGGGAACGATCAAGAAGTCAGGCAAGAACCTGTGGCGAGGGGATTCAGCGAAACGTCGCACCGCCCCGCTCGGCTGCGCAGCAGTCGTAAATCCTGAGCACGCGGTATTCCTGAAAGATTGAAGTCACAGGTTTTGGGGCTGCTGCGCAGCCCAGCGGGGCGGTGCGACGTTTCGCTAAATCCCCTCGCCACAATGATCTCTGTAAGGCCTAGAGTGTCATCGCAGTAACGTCAAGAATCGCGGCGCAGATCCGGCGGAATCGGCAAATCATCCTTGAGCGGATCCGGCCGTTTGCCTTTGCCCGCGCGGTATTGGCGGATCTGGTAGACGTAGGCCAAGACCTGCGCGACGGCCAGATACAAGCCGCCGGGGATTTCCTGGTCGAGTTCGGTGGAGTAGTAGATCGAACGCGCCAGACCCGGCGATTCGAGGAGCATGACGTTATTGGCCACGGCGATTTCGCGGATTTTCAGGGCGAGGAAGTCACTACCCTTGGCAATCAGCATCGGCGCCCCGCCCTTTTCCGAGTCGTATTTGAGCGCGACGGCGTAGTGCGTCGGGTTGGTGATGACCACGTCGGCGTCGGGAATCGCCGCCATCATCCGTCGCTGGGACATTTCGCGCTGGGTCTGACGGATGCGCTGTTTAACCTCCGGCCGACCTTCCTGATCCTTGTGCTCGTCGCGCACTTCCTGTTTGGTCATCAACAGTTTTTTGTGCGCCTCCCAGAGCTGCACCGGCACGTCGACGGCGGCGATGATGATCAGCCCGCAGGCCAGCCACAACGTGCTCCAGCCGACCAGCGTCACGCTGTGAATAATCGCTGACTCAAGCGGTTCGTGAGCGATGCGCAGCAGGTCGTCGACGTCGGACATCAACACCATCAGCGCCACGAACAGGGTGATCACAAACTTGGCGAGTGCCTTGAGCAACTCCACCACAGCCTTGAAGGAAAACATGCGCTTGAGGCCGGCGGCCGGGTTCATCCGGCTGAACTTCGGCGCCATGGAGCTGGCCGCGAACAGCCAGCCGCCGAGGGAAATCGGCCCGACCAGCGCGGCAATCAACAGGGTGATCATGATCGGCTGAATCGCCACCAGCGCCATTTTGCCCGACTGCATCATAAAGGCGCCCATGGAGCCCTGATCCATGATCACCTCGCGCGTCAGCGTGAAGTTCAGACGCATCAGTTCCATCAGGTCTTCGGCGAGCATGCCACCGAAGATCAGCAGGGCGCCGGCGCCGGCCATCATCACGGCGAGGGTGTTGAGCTCTTTGGAACGGGCAATCTCACCCTTCTCACGGGAGTCCTTTTTCCGTTTCTCCGTGGGGTCTTCTGTTTTGTCCTGACCGCTTTCGCTCTCAGCCATGACTCAGCGCGCCCGTGCCAGTTCGCGTAGCAACTGCAAGGCCTCGGTGGCCAGCGGCTGATACTGATTGAGGATATCCGCCAACCCGACCCAGACAATAAATAGACCGAGTACAAGGGTCAGCGGGAAACCGATGGAGAAAATGTTCAGTTGCGGCGCCGCGCGGGTCATCACGCCGAACGCGATGTTGACCACCAGCAACGCGGTCACCGCCGGCAACACCAGCAGCAACGCCGCGCCAAGTACCCAGCCGAGTTTGCCGGCCAGTTCCCAGTAATGCGCGGTCATCAAGCCACTGCCGACCGGCAGCGTGGTGAAGCTTTCAGTCAGGACTTCGAACACTACCAAGTGGCCGTTCATCGACAGGAACAGCAGCGTCACGAGCATGGTGAAGAACTGCCCGATCACCGCCACCGACACGCCGTTGGCCGGGTCGATCATCGAGGCGAAGCCCATGCCCATCTGGATCGCCACAATCTGTCCGGCCACGGCAAACGCCTGGAAGAACAGCTGCAAGGAAAACCCGAGCACAGCGCCGACCAGAATCTGCTCGGCGATCAACATCAGCCCACTCAGATCCAGCGGACTCACCGCCGGCATCGGCGGCAGCCCCGGCGTGATCACCACGGTGATCGCCACGGCAAAATACAGGCGCACGCGACGCGGTATCAGCGTGGTGCCGAACACCGGCATGACCATCAACATCGAGGCGACGCGAAACAGCGGCAACATGAACGAGGCCACCCAGGAACTGATCTGGGTGTCGGTCAGCTGAAGCAGCGATTGCATGGCTTAGCCGATGACCATCGGGATGTTTTTGTACAACTGGATGATGTATTCCATGAACGTCTGCACGATCCATGGGCCGGCGACGATCAACGTCACCAGCATCACCAGCAGACGCGGCAGGAAGCTCAGGGTCTGTTCGTTGATCTGCGTCGCGGCCTGGAACATCGCCACCAGCAAACCGACCAACAGGCTCGGGATCACCAGAATCGCGACCATCAGCGTGGTCAGCCACA
The DNA here is from genome assembly GCF_044750025.1 of Pseudomonas sp. NPDC088885. Classification (NCBI taxonomy): domain Bacteria; kingdom Pseudomonadati; phylum Pseudomonadota; class Gammaproteobacteria; order Pseudomonadales; family Pseudomonadaceae; genus Pseudomonas; species Pseudomonas sp. NPDC088885. Next base: position 30,655 of record NZ_JBIVJB010000056.1, read on the forward strand.
GCGCTTCACGAAAGATATCGACCGCGACTTCCGGCGTCATGGCGAGACACCTCCAAAACTGCTGGCCAGGGTGCCGATGATCAGCGCCCAGCCATCCACCAGCACAAACAGCATGATCTTGAACGGCAAGGAAATGATCAGCGGCGACAGCATCATCATACCCATCGCCATCAGCACACTGGCGACGACGAGGTCGATGATCAGGAACGGAATGAAGATCATGAAGCCGATCTGGAACGCGGTCTTCAGCTCAGAGGTGACGAACGCCGGCACCAGAATGGTCAGCGGCGCGGCGTCCGGCGTCGGGATGTCGGTGCGTTTGGACAGGCGCATGAACAGCTCAAGATCGCTGCTGCGGGTTTGCGCGAGCATGAAGTCTTTGATCGGCACTTGAGCTTTTTCCACCGCTTGCTGCGCGGTGAGTGTCTCCGCCAGATACGGCTGCAAGGCATCTTTGTTCACGCGATCGAACACCGGCGCCATGATGAACATGGTCAGGAACAGCGCCATGCCGGTGAGGATCTGGTTCGACGGCGTCTGTTGCAGGCCGAGGGCCTGACGCAGGATCGAGAAGACGATGATGATCCGGGTGAAACTGGTCATCAAAATGACCGCCGCCGGAATAAAACTCAGCGCGGTCATGATCAGCAGAATCTGCAGGCTGACCGAATATTCCTGCGCGCCATCGGCGTTGGTGCCCAGCGTGATCGCCGGGATCGACAACGGATCGGCGGCGAACGCCAGCGGCGCCGCCAGCATCAGGGCCAGCGTCAAGACGATGCGTAGCGCACCCATTACTTCGTATCCTTCTGATCCTTGCCGAGTATCTTCAGCAACTGCTGGGCAAAATCCGGAGTGGCTTTTTCACTGGTGCTCGGCACCGGCACCGGCTCTTTGAGCACGTGCAGCGCGGTGATGGTGCCGGGGCTCAAACCGAGCAGAATCTGCTCGTTGCCGACCTGCACCAGCATCAAGCGGTCACGTGGGCCGAGGGCGCGCGAACCGATCAACTCGATCACCTGACCCTTGCCCGCTGGCCCCGCCTGCTGCACCCGGCGCAGCAGCCAGGCGAGGAAAAAGATAATCCCCAGCACCAGCAGCAAACCGAATACCAGTTGCGTCAATTGCCCGGCAATGCCGCTGTTGACCACCGGCGCGGCGACGGCGGCCGTGGTCGCCACCGGTTCGGCGGCCATTACGCTGATTGGCAGCGCCAGCAGCGCCCAGAGAAACCTTTTCACTCAGCGCAGCTTCTTGATGCGTTCGCTTGGGCTGATCACGTCGGTCAGGCGGATGCCGAACTTCTCGTTGACCACCACCACTTCACCGTGCGCAATCAGCGTGCCGTTGACCAGCACGTCGAGTGGCTCACCGGCCAGACGATCGAGCTCGATCACCGAACCCTGGTTGAGTTGCAGCAGGTTGCGGATGTTGATGTCGGTACTGCCGACTTCCATCGAAATCGACACCGGGATGTCGAGGATCACGTCCAGGTTCGGACCGTCCAGCGTCACCGGATCGTTGTTCTTCGGCACGCTGCCAAACTCTTCCATCGGCAGACGGTTGGAGCTCGCGGCGCCAGCGTCGGCGGCCAGCAGGGCGTCGATGTCAGCCTGGCCGGCATCACCGGTTTCTTCGAGGGCGGCGGCCCATTCATCAGCCAGTGCCTGATCGTCCTGGGCGTTCATATCGTCGTTCATCATGTGTCCTCGGCGGGCAACAATTCAGTTAGTGCAAAAAAGGGGGTGTGGCGCCGTTTCAGCGGCGCTCGATTGGCTCGATCACCTGCAACGCGAGGTTGCCTTTGTGCGAGCCCATCTTGACCTTGAAGGCCGGCACGCCATTGGCGCGCATGATCATTTCGTCCGGCATCTCGACCGGGATCACATCGCCCGGCTGCATGTGCAGGATGTCGCGCAGTTTCAACTGACGACGAGCCACGGTGGCACCGATCGGCACATCGACATCGAGCACGTCCTGACGCAGGGCGTTGACCCAGCGCTCGTCCTGATCGTCGAGATCCGACTGGAAACCGGCGTCGAGCATTTCGCGCACCGGCTCGATCATCGAGTACGGCATGGTCACGTGCAGGTCGCCGCCACCGCCGTCCAGTTCGATGTGGAAC
>NZ_JBIVJB010000057.1:0-32730 GCF_044750025.1 Pseudomonas sp. NPDC088885
CCTGACGGCGACCAACAAGACCCGTCTGAGCTGCCTGAGCCTGTTCTGGCACTTCCTGGACGTGGTGTGGATCTGCGTATTCACCGTTGTTTACCTGATGGGGACCCTGTAATGGCTAACGCACACTCCCATGACAGCCACGACGACGCCGGCCACGGCAGCGTCAAGTCCTACGCAATCGGCTTCATCCTGTCGGTGATCCTGACTGCGATCCCGTTTGCTCTGGTGATGTACCCGTCGTTGCCGAAGTCGATCACGCTGATGATCGTTCTGGCCTTCGCCGTGATCCAGGTGGTTGTCCACCTGGTGTACTTCCTGCACCTGGACCGCTCGGCTGCGCAACGTAACAATGTGATCGCCTTCGTGTTCGCCGCGATTGTGATCGTGCTGCTGGTTGGTCTGTCGTTGTGGATCATGTTCAGCATCCACACGTACATGATGGCGAAGTGAGGTAGACCCGATGTCGCTTAAGCACTTTATCCAAATCACCAAACCGGGGATCATTTTCGGTAACGTGCTTTCTGTGGCAGGCGGGTTCTTCCTGGCCTCGAAAGGGCATGTCGATCTGGCGGTGTTTCTGGCAGCCATGATCGGCACGTCCCTGGTTGTCGCCTCCGGTTGCGTGTTCAACAATTGCATCGACCGCGACATCGACCTGAAGATGGAACGCACCAAAAACCGCGTGCTGGTGCAGGGCTTGATCTCCCTGAAACTGGCACTGGTTTACGCGACCATCCTTGGTGTTCTCGGCGTTGCCTTGTTGTACAAGGTGGCCAACCCATTGGCTGCCCTGTTCGCCGTAATCGGCTTCGTTATCTACGTCGGCTTCTACAGCCTGTACCTCAAGCGCAAGTCGGTCCACGGCACGCTGGTGGGCAGTCTGTCGGGCGCCATGCCGCCAGTGATCGGTTACGTTGCCGTAACCAACAGCTTCGACATGGCCGCGCTGACGCTGCTGGTGATGTTCAGCCTGTGGCAGATGCCGCATTCCTACGCCATCGCGATCTTCCGCTTCAACGATTACCTGGCCGCATCGATTCCGGTGCTGCCAGTGAAGCGCGGGATTCAAGTGGCCAAGAAGCACATCCTGCTCTACATCCTGGCGTTCCTCGTGGCGACCTTGATGCTGACCTTCAGCGGCTACGCCGGCATGAGCTACCTCGCTGTAGCAGCGGCCATGGGCATGTACTGGTTGTACATGGCCTGGACCGGCTACAAAGCGGTGGATGACACGGTCTGGGCACGCAAGCTGTTCGTGTTCTCGATCTTCACCATCACCGCGTTGAGCGTCATGATGTCCCTGGACTTCAAGGTGCCGGCGGAGCTGCTGCTGACGTACGCGCCGTAAGGCTGAAAGGCTTGAAGAAAAACCCCGCACATTGAGAGATGTGCGGGGTTTTTTGTTGGCTTATGGAGACTGGATGTGTGAGGCGTTAGCCAAGGTAAGTCGATTCTGCAGCAAGGTTAGCAATTAAAAGCTTGATGCTTATGAGAGATACGTCTGAATAACTGTCATTTTTTACAGGTGTGCGCTTTTTACTGTGAGTCTATGTTCATAGCTCACCTACAGGCGGAGTAATCATCATGGCTTTTTCGAAGTGTTCTTTTGCAAATGTCTCAGTTGGTACGACAATCACACTTGTTGAAAAAAGCTACGCTGAAAGTTTGGGAACATTCAAGAGAGTCACTGATGCTAGTGTGACGATTGTCTGGACTGCATATGGCAAGGACCTGACGCTCGAACATTACAGGCTCTTACAGGTGTTCTTGGGGGTCGATGAGTTGCAAGAAGATGGGACGGTTGTAAAAGGAATTTCAGATTTTTCTGATGATCCGCCAACGGATAATCCATAGGATATAGAACGTACCGACTAAAAATCTCATCTTTAGCTGCTCATGTTTAAAAGTGCCTATGAAAATCTTCGTTTCTCGAGAGAGTGCGGAGCTTTTTTTGCCATGGAGGTACAGATTGCGATCTGGTCTTTAAATCTCTAGATTTGAATTCAGGCAGCGACAGCGCTTCGTTATTCACCAGAGCTTAACTGTCGTAATCCGCGTTTCTTCATCATTGATCAAAAGGCAGGCCGAAATGACTGAGAGGATGACCTGCGACGAGCGTTTTATTGCCCTGGCGCAAGAGCTGAATTACGACATCTATGGTGAGAACACCGCTGGCGGCAATTACGCGCCGCTGATCCGTCATCATGATGAGCTGTATATTAGCGGCATGGTGCCGCGCACCCACGGCAAGATTCAGTATCCCGGTCGCGTCGGGCTGGAGTTGACGCTCAAGGATGCGCAAGCCGCTGCGAGTATCAGTGCGATGCGTTGCCTGGCGCTGATTGTTGATGCGGTGGGTTCGCTGGACAAGATCAAGGCGTTGTTGCGGGTGACGGTGTATGTGAAGTCGACGCCTGATTTTGTGGATCTGAGTGAAGTGGCCAACGGTGCTTCAGACGTGTTCAGCCATGTGCTGGGTGATGCCGGGCGGCATACGCGAACGACGGTGGGGGTGTATCAATTGCCGAAGAATGCGGCGATTGAAGTGGACATGATTGTGGCGTTGCATCCATCGGCTTGAGTCTGATCTCGCGAATTGCCCTCACCCTAACCCTCCCGAAACGTCGGACCGCCCGTAGGGAGAGGGGACTGACCGAGGGGTTCTCAAAATATACGCCGACCTGACAGATCGAGGCGATTGTGGATTCGGCACAGCACGTTCATTTCGGCGTACTTCTACAATATCCCCCAATCGGCTCCCTCTCCCTCGGGAGAGGGCTGGGGTGAGGGGCCTCGGTGTAGGCCATCCCACTAAACCCAAGCCGAAAACCAAAAAGCCCCGCACTGAATCCCAGTGCGGGGCTTTTTCGTCAGCGCTGAAAGTTACTGCGCAGCGATGCTGTAGCCATCAAACGCCGTCTGCTTCTGCAGCGCAGTGATGATGTTCTTGCGGTTCACTGCTTGCTCGGTGCCGTCGTTATCAACGAAGACTTCGCTTTCCAGTTCCGCCTCTTCGCCTTCACCGACGAAGGTGAAACCAAGGAATTCCAGCGCTTCACGGTCAACATTCAGACGTGAACGCGGTGTGCGCAGTGGCAGGGTCACGCTGATGCCGTCTTTGCTGATGGTGAAGATTTCGACTTCTTTCTTCTTCGCAGCCTTGCTCTTGCCGCCGCTCGGGTTGCTGATCGCCTGATGGGTCTGATTCAGCACTTTGAGGGCCAGGCCGTAAACGATTTCCTGGAACGCCGGATCGTCCTTGAAGCTGGACAGGATGCGGCCGATCGAGAACTTGCTGCTCAGGTCTTCCAGGGCAGCGAGGTCGGCGGCTTCGGCGTCTTTCAGTGCCTTGAGTTCGCCCATCAGCTCGTAAGCCTTGTCGTCGTCGAAGCTGTCATGAGCGTGACGGATCGCGGCGCGCAGTTCGCGGATCTGGTCGCTTTCGCGGGTCGACTGGAACGCGTCCAGCACCATCTCGCTGATGATTTTGGCTTGTGGCAGGTGTTGTGAAAGATTGATGGAGTTTTCGTATTCCGCTTTGGACGATTCGGTGACTACGGATTCAGCGGTGTTGAAATCGGACATTGAAATTTCACTACTTTTTAACTTGAGTGGAGATGAGCAAGCCCGAGGGCTTTTTCAGGTCGACTAATTTAGGGGAGCGGGGCGGCGTTGTCACGGAGCAACGGGCCGGCGGTCTCAACTATTTGGCCGGGGTGTGCAGATTCATTGAGCGTACCATCCATTGCTCGGCAGTTTGCTGATCCGTTGGCAGCGAAAAGCGAAACGTCGCGCCGCGCCCATTAACGTCCAGCAACTGAATGTCGCGTCCATGCAATTGCAAGATGCGGTGCACGATGCGCAGGCCCAAGCCGCCATCCCGTCGCGCGCCACCGATATTGAACGGGCGCAGGAACAGCCCTTCGCGCAATTCAGGCGCAATGCCTGGGCCGGTGTCGCTGACCGTAACATCGACCAAAGCGCCATGGGGTTTCAGATCGAGTTCGATTTCGCCGCCCTGTGGCGTGTGCCGCAACGCGTTATCCACCAGATTGGTCAGCACCCGTTCGATCAGCCCAAGGTCGGCGCAGACCGTTGGCAGGTTTGGCACAAACTGCGCCTTGAGTTCGACCTGTCGTGCCTCGGCCGTCAATTCGAATTTCTGAAAGATATCCTGAACCAGATCGGTCAGGGAGAAACGTTCAAGCACCGGTTGCACAAACCCGTGTTCCAGCCGCACCAGTTCCAGCAGCGATTGCGCCAGCCCGCCGACCTTGCGGCTCTGATCCAGCGCGATGCCCAGATAACGCCGGCGTTCTTCCGGGGACAGGGTGGCGTCCTTCAGTGACAGGGTTTCCAGATAGCCGTGCAGCGAGGCCAGTGGCGTGCGCAGGTCATGGGAAATATTTGCCACCAGTTCGCGGCGTTCCTGATCCTGACGGGTCAATGAGCGCCACTGCTCGCCGAGGCGGTTTTGCATCTGCCGGAAAGCCGCGTCGAGAACGGCAATTTCATCCGGGTCGGCGGATTTATCCACAGGCGCTGTGACCGGTTGCGGTGCGCCATCGATATCAAAACGGCTGACCGTTTCGGTCAGTCGCCGTAACGGCCGGGTGATCAGATTGAACGCCGTGAGACCGGCGATCAAACACAGCAGCGCGACCAGTCCGATCGATAGCAGTGCCGTGTTGAGCGCGGCGCTGGTCGCCCCGCGTTCGGCAAAACGGTCGTGTTCTTCGCTAAGCAACACCACGTACAGATAACCGGCGGGTTTGCCATTGACCTTCAGCGGTGCGGCGCTGAAGACTTTGCGTCCGTCCACGCTGCGCGGATCGTCGCCGAGGATCGGCAAGGGCTGGTCGTTGAGCAATTGGCGGATCGGCGCCAGATCGACCTGCTGCCGGAGTATCCGGCCTTCAGGCGCGGCGCTGCCGACAATCTTCCCCTCACCGTCGAGCAAATACACTTCGACACTCGGATTAACCAGCATCAACTGGCTGAACAGTTGGCGTACGGCACCGGGCATCAAGCCGTTGCTGTCCATCAGCACGGTGTCGTGGGCGATGTGTTGCGCCAGATCCCTCGACAACCCTTGCACCACTTCCAGTTCATGCATCTTGCTGGAGCGCACCTGCAGCCATGCCGACGTGCCGCAGCACACCAGCAGCAACACGGCGAAAACGATAGACAGGCGCTGCGTCAGGGTCAGTTTCATGGCTGCTCGGTACCGAATTTATAACCGCGGCCCCACACGGTGAGGATGCGCGTCGGCTGTGCCGGGTCTTTTTCGATCTTTGCCCGCAGACGATTGATATGGGTATTGACCGTGTGCTCGTAACCCTCATGGCTGTAACCCCAAACGGCGTTAAGCAAATCCATGCGCGAGAAGACTTTGCCCGGTTGGCGGGCGAAGAAATACAGCAGGTCGAACTCCCGTGGCGTGAGATCCAGGCGCTGACCGTCGAGGCTGACGTCGCGAGTGATCGGGTCGATGCTCATCCCGTCGAGAATGAGGCTGCCGGCATCCATCTTCAGGTTGCGCGCCATCGCGTCGACCCGGCGTAACAGCGCTTTGACCCGCGCCACCAGTTCCAGCATCGAAAACGGTTTGGCCAGATAGTCATCGGCCCCCAACTCCAGACCCAGAATCCGGTGAAGTTCACTGGAGCGGGCGCTGGTGATGATGATCGGTGTGTAGCGCGCCATGGCCCGGGCGCGGCGGCAGATTTCCAGACCGTCGACCCCCGGCAACATCAGGTCGAGGATCAGCGCGTCCCAATGGCCTTGTTGTAACAGGCGCATGCCCTCGTCGCCGTCGGCGCTGTGGGTCACCTCGAATTGTTCATCCCGCAAATGCAGGCAAATCAGGTCGGCAATGTGCTGGTCGTCCTCGACCACGAGAACGCGTTTGGTCTGTTCCATGAAGCTCAACCCTTCGGCGCGATTGACGCATTGTGCGGGTTTTTCCGGTGGCGAGTTATCACGAATTCGTTAACTCCCTGTGAGGATTTGGCGATCAATCCAAGCCTAGGCTGTGTTCCATGAAGAGCACTTGGAATTTTCGGAGGCGGCCATGTTTTCACGGCGACAGATTCTGTTAGCGGGCGGCGGGCTAGGGGTTGCAGCCCTGGTCGCGGGTGTATTGCCAAAATTGTCGACCAGCGCTGCAGTGGTCAGCGCAGCGCAGGCGGACGAAATGTTTGAAGTGACGCACAGCGACAGTGAATGGCATTCGATCCTGAGCGACGAGCAATACCAGATCCTGCGCGAAGAAGGCACCGAACGCGCCTACACCAGCCCGCTGAACAACGAGCATCGGGTCGGCACTTTTGCCTGCGCCGGTTGTGATCTGGCGTTGTTTTCCTCCGCGACCAAATTCGACAGCCGCACCGGTTGGCCGAGCTTCTGGGCGCCATTGGAGCGTGCGGTGGCGGTGCGCCAGGATCGATCGTTCGGCATGTCGCGCGAAGAGGTTCACTGCCGGCGTTGCGGCGGTCACTTGGGGCATGTTTTCGATGACGGCCCGAAACCCACCGGTCTGCGTTATTGCATGAATGGCCTGGCCATGACCTTCAAAACCGTGGCGGCGTAAGCCATGAAGCGCGGGCGATCTTCACCTCACACAGGACAAATCTATGTGGCTCTTGGTTCTCGCTTATCTCGGTGGTGTGCTGACGATCGTCAGCCCTTGCATCCTGCCGGTTCTGCCTTTTGTCTTCGCTCGCACCGGGCAGCCGTTTATCAAGAGTGGCTTGCCGCTGCTGGCGGGGATGGCACTGACCTTCGCGCTCGTCGCCTCGTTGGCGGCGGTGGGCGGCGGTTGGGTGGTGCAAGTCAATCAGTACGGGCGCTGGCTCGCGTTGCTGTTCGTTGCGTTGTTCGGGCTGACCTTGCTGCTGCCGCGTGTGGCCGAGCGCCTGACCCGGCCACTGGTGTCGGCCGGCAGTCGTCTGTCGCAAGCCGCCGGGCAGGACAATCGCCCGCGTCCCGGCGCTTCGTTTCTTATTGGGGTCGCCACGGGGCTGCTCTGGGCGCCTTGCGCGGGGCCAATCCTCGGCTTGATTCTGACCGGTGCCGCGCTGCAAGGGGCAAGCATCGCCACCACGCTGTTGTTGCTCGCTTACGCGGCGGGTGCCGCGACCTCATTGGCCGCAGCGCTGTTGCTGGGCGGTAAGGTTTTCGCCTTCATGAAGCGTTCGATTGGTACCGGCGAGTGGATTCGTCGTGGCCTCGGCGCGTTGATGTTGGCCGGGGTGGCAGCGATCGCTTTGGGTCTTGATACCGGCATTCTCGCGCGGATATCGACCGCGTCTACCGGAGGGCTCGAGCAAGCATTGGTTGGCAAGCTTTCAGCAAAAAAACCTGATGCGAACGGCACGATGATGGCGCAGATTCCGCCGGCAGATGAGTTGGCGAACGGCAGCATGATGGCCGCCGGCGGCGCGATGAAAATGGCTGCGAAAGCACCGGGCACATTGCCGGTCGAAGGCCAGTTGCCGCCGCTCGACGGCGCCGTGCAATGGCTCAACTCGCCGCCGCTGGATGCGCAAGCGTTGAAGGGCAAAGTTGTGCTGGTGGATTTCTGGACGTACTCCTGCATCAACTGTTTGCGCACCCTGCCTTACGTCAAAGCCTGGGCGGAAAAGTATCGCGATCAGGGGCTGGTGGTGATCGGTGTACACGCGCCGGAATTTGCCTTCGAACGCGATGTAGGAAACGTCACCAAAGCCATGAAGGAATTGGGCATCAACTATCCGGTGGCCATCGATAACGACTACAAGATCTGGCGCGCTTTCAACAATGAATACTGGCCGGCGCATTACTTTGCCGACGCCCAGGGACGCATTCGTTACCACCACTTTGGTGAAGGGGACTACGCCGAATCGGAACGCGTCATTCAACAACTGTTGCGTGAAGCCGGTTCGAAAACCGTCACCGATGGCTTGATCAATGCCGACGCCAAGGGCGTGCAACTGGCCCCGGACATGAACGAAGTGCAATCGCCGGAAACCTACCTCGGCTACCAGCGCGCAGAACATTTCGTGCCCGAAACTAGCTTGGTGCCCAACAAAGCTTCCGTCTATGTACCGCCGGCCAATCTGGCCCTGAATGACTGGAGCCTCGGCGGCCAATGGAACGTCGGCGCCGAACGCGCCACCGCCGGTGCCACAGCCAGCCGCATCGTTTACCGCTTCCATGCCCGCGACCTGCATCTGGTGCTCGGGCCGGGCGCAGATGGCAAACCGGTGCGCTTCAAAGTGTCGATTGATGGTCAGGCCCCGGGCGATGCGCATGGCGTCGATGTTTCCGCCGATGGCTCTGGCCAAGTCACCGAACAGCGCTTGTATCAATTAGTGCGGCAGTCCGGCGGCGTGAAGGATCGAACCTTCAGCATCGAATTTCTCGACCCCGGTGTTTCCGCCTACGCCTTTACCTTCGGTTGATCAGGAGTGACAGACATGAAAACCCAATTCACATGGCGTCGTATGTTGCTGGCCGTTGCGGTCGTCGGCGTGATCGGCCAGGTCTCAGCGTTCTCCTTTGGCGGCGAAGACGCTGTGGCCATCCCGCCACCCACACTTGATGAAGTCACCCAGGCCCACAGCGAAACCGCCGTGTTCGCGGGCGGGTGTTTCTGGGGCGTTCAGGGTGTTTTTCAACACGTCAAAGGCGTGCAGAAAGCCGTTTCGGGATACGCCGGTGGCGCGGCCAACACCGCTGAATATGAGCGGGTCAGCGGCGGCGATACCGGTCATGCGGAATCGGTGCAAGTCACCTTCGATCCTACGCAAGTAAGCTATGGCGACCTGTTGCAGATCTACTTCTCGGTGGCCCACAACCCGACCGAACTCAACCGTCAGGGCCCGGACAGCGGCACGCAATACCGCTCGGCGCTGTTCCCGATCAATGCCGATCAGCAGAAGGTCGCACAGGCTTACATCACGCAACTCGATGCGGCCCATGCCTTCAGCAAACCGATCGTCACCAAACTGGAAAGCTACAACGGCTTTTACCCGGCAGAGGACTATCACCAGGACTTCCTGACCGAACATCCGAGCTATCCATACATCGCGATCAACGACATGCCGAAAGTGGCGAATTTGAAGCAAATGTTTGCGGAGCGTTATCAGGAAAAACCGGTGTTGGTGAAGGGCGGGTCGTGATCGAATCAAGGCCCGTTACTTTAGCCTTGGCCGCTCCATCGCAATCACTGAAGTTTCAAACCCCAGACTGGCAAAGAACGCTTCAGCCCCGTCACGCCCGGCACGCAGCACCCAGGTGATATCGGGGTTGTCGCCCATCACATGTTCAACCAGCGCTCGACCCACACCTTCGCGCCGATGGTGGTCATCAACGACCACCATCGACAGGTATCCGTTGGATAAACCGTCGCTGATGCCCCGGGCGAAACCGATAATCTGCGCATCTTTCAGTGCGACTGCCGTTCGCTGTGAGTTATGGATCAGTTGGGCAAAATGCTCAGGTGAGCCGACGCGATGTCCCCAGCCATGCTGTTGCAGAAACAGCCGCACTGATTCGATTTCGCCGGGATGCAAATCGCGCACGTTCAATGTGTTTTCCATTTCAGATTACGTCCTTGTTCGTCGTCGTTACGAGCGTAGTTGAAGCACGCGCGGAGTCAGGATTTCCCCCACATGCGCATGGCAAATTCAACGAAACGCCGCAGCTTCGGCAGTCGATAGCGATCCTGCGCATACAGCAAATGCATCGGCCTGCTCGGTGCGTGGTAATCAGGGATGACCTTGACCAGTTTGCCTTCACGCAGATCCTGCTCGACCAGCGCATCTGGCAGCATAACGATGCCCATGCCGTTGCGCGCGGCCTGATGCAAACCGGCGGAGCTGTTGATCAGCATCGGCCCGCTGACGTCGACCATGATTTCCCCGTCCGGGCCGCTGAGGCGCCAGCGTTTTTCCACTGATTGCCAGTCATCGCCGGCCGGATAGGCGAACGACAGGCAGTCGTGCTGCTGCAACTCTTCAGGCGTTTTCGGCATGCCGCGTCGCGCCACGTATTGCGGGGATGCGCACACGGTCAGGGTGTAATCGATCAAGGGCCGGGCGATCAGGTTCGACTCCTCGAAATTGCCCAGTCGAAATGCCACGTCGAGACCGCTTTCCAGCAAGTCGGGGCGGCCGTTGGTCAGCACCACATCGAGTTTTACTTGTGGGTACAGCAGCGAATACTCGCTGAGCGCCGGCGCCAGGCGTTCGACACCAAAAGTCAGCGGCGCGGTGATGCGCAACATGCCACGCGGTTGATCGAGGGCTTGTTCGGCCAGGGCTTCAGAATCGGCGACCAGTCCCAGTACTTCCAGGCAGCGCTGATAATAAACGCTGCCAAACTCGGTCAGCCGCTGACGGCGAGTGGTGCGTTGCAGCAGTTGCACGCCCAGCCGTTGCTCCAGCGCGCGCAGGTGATTGCCGACCATCGTCGTCGACATGTCGCACTGCAACGCGGCCGCCGTCATGCTCCCGGCTTCGACGACTTTGATGTAAACGCTCATCGACTGGAATAAATCCATTATCAAGTCCTGCTTTTAAATGATCGAAGTTTTGCCGAGTTTATCCAGTTCAGGTGGCTAACCATACTGCCAGCACACCTGCACTGGAGTTTGAAGTCATGACCGCCGCCCTGATGAACACTTATCAACCGCTGGCCCTTAGTTTCACCAAAGGCTTGGGCACCCGACTGTGGGATCAGGCGGGGCGCGAGTATCTGGACGCGGTCGCCGGGGTGGCCGTGACCAACGTCGGTCATTCGCATCCGCGGATTGTTGCGGCGATCAGCGAGCAGGCGGGCTTGCTGCTGCACACCTCCAATCTCTACAGCATCGACTGGCAGCAACAACTGGCAAAGCGGCTGACCGAGTTGTCCGGAATGCAGCGCGCGTTCTTCAACAACTCCGGCGCCGAAGCCAATGAAACCGCGCTGAAACTGGCGCGCCTTTATGGTTGGCGCAAAGGCATCGAACAGCCGCTGGTGGTGGTGATGGCCAACGCCTTTCATGGCCGCACGCTTGGCACATTGTCCGCCAGCGATGGCCCGGCGGTGCGCTTGGGTTTCAATGACCTGCCGGGGGATTTCGTCAAAGTACCGTTCGGCGATCTCGACGCGTTGGAGCACGTGCGGCAGAAGCACGGCGAGCGCATCGTTGCGATTCTGGTCGAACCGATTCAGGGCGAGAGCGGCGTACAACTGGCACCGCCCGGTTACCTGAAAGCGCTGCGTGAAATGTGCAATCGTCAGGCGTGGCTGCTGATGCTCGATGAAATCCAGACCGGAATCGGTCGCACCGGCCGCTGGTTTGCGTTCCAGCACGAAGGCATCGTTCCGGACGTGATGACACTGGCGAAAGGACTGGGCAATGGCGTGCCGATCGGCGCATGTCTGGCACGGGGCAGGGCGGCGGATCTGTTTACGCCGGGCAGCCATGGCAGCACGTTCGGCGGTAATCCGCTGGCTTGCCGGGTGGGTTGCACGGTGCTGGATATTATTGAAGAGCAGGGCTTGCTGGAGAACGCGCGGTTGCAGGGCGAGCGCTTGCTGACGCGGCTGCGTGCAGAACTGGCGGACAATCCCAATGTGCTGGCGATTCGTGGTTTGGGTTTGATGATCGGTATCGAGTTGAAGCAACCGGTGCGTGATCTGACGCTGATCGCGGCGCGGGATCATGGATTGCTGATCAACGTCACGCGTGGCAAGACGATACGGCTGCTGCCACCGCTGACGATTGATGAGCGGGAGGTGGAGATGATTGTCAGGGGGATTGGACGGGTATTGGCCGCCGACTGATTACTGTGGGAGCGAGCCTGCTCGCGAAAGCGTCATCTCAGTCGACATGTATGTTGAATGGTCGGACGCCTTCGCGAGCAGGCTCGCTCCCACATTTGAAATCAGTAGGGCCTCAGTCCGGATAATCCGTCAAATCCGGCGCCAGCATCCGCGTCTTCACCTTTCCGTTCGAGTTGTGCTGAAAAATCTCTCGCGGCTGCCCCTGTTCGTTGAAAAACACCTGGCCGATCCCCGCCGAATTCCACAAGCGTTTCCCTGCCTCCGCATGTTCAGGCGTGTACGGAACAATGCGCATCAGCCGGCGTTTGGTGAACCAGTTCAGCGGTGAGCGCGGCGAGTAGAGCCAGCGGTTGAGGCGGTCGAACCATTCCAGCAAGGTCGGCGGAAACTCGTTCTTGATCCCGCTGCTGGTGATCTGCCAGATCCGTGGGCCGGCCTTGCGGTGTCGGATAAGGACTTCGTAGACGAAGGAATAATGCACATCGCCGGACAGCACCACGTAATTACCCGGTGTACGCGAGTGTCGGAAAATGTTGAGGATCACCTGTGCGGCGCCGCGATGGGCCATCCAGTTTTCCGCGTCGACCAGCAGCGGGAAACCGCACCAACTGAAGACCTTTTGCACGGTTTCGATCAGCTTGACGCCGAAGATCGGCGCCGGTGAAACGATGATCGCCGACGGGTGATCGAGCAGTTCCTGTTGCAGTTCGCTCAAGGCCTCCCAGTCGAGAAGTCCCGACGGTTGCTTGAGCGCCATCTCGCTGCGCCAGCGTCGGGTGCGGGTGTCGATGACTACCAGCGCGGGACTGCTCGGCAACACGAAATGCCAGTGTTGAAAGCGCAGCAGATCATCGATCAGTGCGTCCTGCACCGGGCTGTCGAGGTATTGATCGTCGCCGCTGGCGCTCAAACCTTGAGTTTGCTTCAACAGATCGTTGAAGGCGTCCGGGTTATTGCCCCAGCCTTGGCACAACATATAAGCGATCAACGCGTTGCCGATGATGCGTTTGGAGAACGGATGGCCGTAGGCCGTTTCCTCCCATTGCGCGGACAGATTCCAGTCATCGGTGATGTCGTGATCGTCGAAAATCATCAGGCTCGGCAGATGCGCGAGCGCCCGGGCGACGTTGCCCAGGCCTACTGTGAAGGCATCGATCCGCGTTTGTTCGAGGGCATAGCGCTTGAGGCGTTCGGGCGTGAGTGCTGGCGCTTGCGGATTAACCAGTGTCCACGCGGTTGGCGACCACACCAGCAAGTACATCGCCATGACTTCGGCGAACGTCACCAGGTGATTGTCAGCGCTACTGCTGGTGAAAATCGGCTTACGTGCGCCGCCGAAAAATCGCTCACGCAAAGTCTCATTGCTCTCCAGCGCCGGTAACAAATCCGCGCGGTGGTAGTAGCTCGCCGGGTGTTCGTAGAGCTTGGCACTGTCGCTGACAACGGCGCCTTCGAGGTGCTCGTCGAACAGGCCGAGACGTGCAATCAATGCATGAATCGCGCGCAGCATCGGCCCGGCGACGTCGTCGGCGTAGACCTGATCGCCGCTCATCATCAACAGCGCCGGGCGTTGTTGCGGGTCGGTTTCGCTGGCCAGCAGTTTGTCGACGCAAAGCAAACCATCCGCCGCCGGGTGATGAGGTTTGCGGCAGGAGCCATGCAGCAACTGATCGATCCGCGAACGCACAACAAGGTTCGGGCTCGTCGCATTGCCATACAACAGATGCGGCGCCCAATCGGCGATGCCATGGGTGTCGTCAATCAGCAGGTCGTAGTCGAAGAGGGTATCGCAGGGCAGGGCGCTTTCCAGGGTGACATCGATGAGATGGACAAACGCCTGACGGCCTACGGGAATGACGGTGCATTTCGCCGCATCGAGAGGAATCTCTCCTACACCTTGCAGGCGCAAGGTCAGAGACAGTTGGCGCGTGCCAACCAGCCACAACACCAGCCGAGTCGGTTCCAGCCGTCGCAGCAGCGGGCCGGCCAAAACAGGTGGCAGCGGGGTCAGGTCATCAAGGGTTGCGGACATCCGGGGACAAAGCTCAAGGCGCACAGGTCGGCGATGATAGCGCAGCCGGCGCCTTGAACCCTTAAGTGAGGCTTAAGAGTCGGTTTTCTGTAGCTTCAGCGCCAACAGCTGCCATTCACCGGACGACGCCTGTTCTTGCACCGAGCAGTCGAAACGGTAGGTGACATCGTCGCCGTTCATGTTGCGCGCGGTGACGCTGTTGCTGAAGGAGTACACCTGATTCTTGAAGCGCTGGGTGGTGATCGCCTTGCTGTCGGCAAAACGCGCCGAGGCCGGGAAGCGCAACGTGCTGGTCACCAGCGGGCTGCACATGACATAGGCGAGCATCGACTTGTCGCTGTCAGCGTCATGCCCGAGTTTTTTGCTTAGGGCGGTCAGGGCTTTGCGTCCCTGCTCGTCACTTTGATCCAGTACGGTTTTTTCCGAGATCGACGTCGGCGCGCGGCTGGCGTAGTTCGGCAGCAGCGCAGAATCCGGCGGCGATGGCGTGTTGTCCGGTTCGATGGCGGCGAAGTTCGGCGCGTTTTCAAGCGGAGCCGGTGCCGCCGCTGATTCGGATTCAGGCAGCAAAGCGGTCGGTTCGACGTTCTGCGCGACGGTGTTTTCGACCGGCGCCTGTTCAGCGCTGTGCCTGGATGGCAGCAGCGACAACGTGATCGACAGCACCACCAACCCGACAATGAAACCGCCCGCTGCGCCGACGATATTGCCGTAGAACAGATTCCAGCTGCCGCGGTTCTTTACCACCCAGCGCCACATGAAACCCCAGGCGGCGATGAACGCCAGAAAACGCAGAAACTCCATTCGATCCTTTCCTTAACCTGCAAAAAGCTTGATGCAGCGCGTGTCGAGACAGCGCGCTGTAGATGGACGGCAAGATATCAAAATCGGTGTCTGCCGCCACGAACACATTCACCGACCGCTCAAACGAACGCTACGTCAGGGCGAAAAACGCGAATGTAGTGATGCCCGCCGCAGTGCCGCAGAGGGCAGCCAAAAGCTGACGGGCGATTGGAGGTTCAACTTGCGAGCGGCGCGCGACCCACATCCATACACCGATGAGCGCACCGGCAGTCGCCATCATTTCCATCAGGGTGCCGATAACGCCAGGCACCGGTGGCCGCGCTGAACCGAACAGTCCTGCACACAGTTGCGCACTGGTCAGGCCAACGATCAGCCCACTGATAGCGCCCAACACATTGGCAAGCAACAGATTCCAAGTCCCACGGACTTTGACCACCCACACCCACATCGCTGGCCAAACCACAAAGAACACCAACACATCCATCGAATTTCTCTCCTGAAATCAGCGCGGGTCGAAGCGCTCGATGCCCCAACCGACAGTGGACGGCAAGATAGCAAAATAGTAGCGTCGCGCCACTGCCCTCAGCCATGTAAAGGATTACGTCATGCCTGCATTTGTCATTCGATTTGCTGCATTTGCCAGTTTGCTTTCAACGCTCGCCGGATGCTCGGCGGTAGGCGTGGTGTCCAGTGCCGATCCTCATCAAAAACTGGCCGATGCCAACGCTTTGGTTGATCAGAATCGACCGCTGCCAGCAGAGCGGCTCATTGTCGAAACGCTGACGATTTGCCAGACCACGGCAGATCAACTCTGCTTCGCAGATGCTTACCGAAGTTATGGTCTGTTTTTCATGTCGCCGACTTTGGCTGGCCAATGGGCAACCCACTACGCCACCGACGGCTTTCTTGATCGCACGGCGACCTACAACTCTCGCTACGAAAAGGCCAACGAATACTTCGAAAAGTCCCGGGCGATTTACGCGCAGGCAGGCAAGTTCGATGCCGTAACCAATATCAATCTCAACCGTGGTTTCGCTTATGAGATGGCGGCGAACAAGACGTCCGCGTGCAGTGCCTACAACGACAGCCTGGCAGCCAGTCAGGAAAATCTGCGTCTTCAACCAGGAGCCGTTATTCGAGTGCCGGAAAAATATGGCACGTTCGAAAATTACATTGCCTTGCAGAAGAAACGCGTGGGATGTGATGCGCAGGGCTGAGCCACGCCGAGCTCATCAAAGAATGTCTTTCAAATAACCCTTCAGCGCGAGGAGCGGCGGATCAAGCTGCTCCAGCGACTGCGCCAGCCTGAGATCGGCTGACAACTTGTGCAGCTCACGCCCCAACGGTTTCTCGACACCGCCCAATGCATCCAGCGCCAGGCCGAGGCACTCATTCATCTTCAATTGAATAGTCTCGACATCGCCACGTTTCACCAACAACTCGAAAATATCTCGCTGGTAGTCACCCATGACCATGTCATCGCGCAGGATCGGGCTCAGGCCTTCTTCCTCGTACGCGAGTTTCAGGGAGAACAGGGCGACTGTTTCCAGTGACGTTTCCATGGTGATGATCCTTGGGGTTTTCGACACTTCACTTACAGTTTACAGATTCCTCAATCCCTTCATTTGTAAGGTCTGAAGAGGCTTTAGAGATCTCACTTACACTTTTTACGTGCTTTTGAGGGGGAGACCGGGGAAACTTTTTACCTTCACATGGCGTGTGAGTCTAAGACGCGGATATTCGTAGAAGACCTGAGAATTCAAGCCTCTAAATCACCGGCCCTTTACCAGCCCATGTCCACACATTGTCAGGCACGCGAGTCGTTACGCGTCTGGCCGCTTTTTCATGAGCGCTGCGTTGCGAGCGGCGATTACTGCCGGTCTCACCATGTCGTCGGACTGCCAAATGATGTCGCGAACATTTCGGATTACAAAATCACCCAACCGATAGCCCCTTCCAGGCCATGCCACCTCACCTGGGCGCCCGACCACTACTAATGGCTGACATCCGTTCTTACAGGTGTAAATAGTCTCTGCACCCTCTAGTGATAAAGTCGCTTCGTTGAGACGTTGTTCAGAATGACAGGCAGGGCAAGTCGTACTCATGTGAGCGTCGAAGGTGGGTTTGAGACCTGTCCCGGGAGGTGGGATATGTGCTTTAGCGAGGACGTCTTGAACTCTCACGATCTCGAAGGCAATGCCATTTGCCTTGTTGTAGTTGCGGACTTTAGCGACTAGGTGTTCAACGATTTGCTCGCCTTGAGTCCGGCGGTAATCGAGGTATCCAATGGTGGGAAGGATTCCATCGATTTCCGCATCGTCCAGGCGCAACGGAAGAATGTATTCACTGCTTTCCGCGAATGCACGGGCCTGCGCAGCTCGTCGTTCAAGGTTGGTCCATTGCTTTTTCGCATACTGCTCGGATATGAGCATCAAGCAATATTTGGAATCGTCCTTATAGACCTTCGATAGATGGACATAAAGATCCTTGCCCCAAAGATTGGCCTGCTCGTATTCGTCATAGAACACGTTTAATCCGGCCAACACGAGGGAAGCTGCGAGCTTCTCCGCTACTGGTCGATCTTCGCCTGCGAAAGAGATAGCGATGTCATATATGGGCACTGTCTTGCTCCATTCCGATTGGACCAGTAACCACAATCGATAACGAGCCATTCGATCGCGTTACACCACATTTACGTCAGGCGAAAAAAAAGGCCTTGCTAAGCAAGACCTTTCTTAATTTTGGTGCCCCGAGGGAGACTCGAACTACACCATTAGAATTCAAAAAGCCTTGTAACCCAATAGTAGCACGGTTTGTACGTTGTTTTGGATAGAAAAATTGGGTAGAAGGTAGGTTAGATTTCTGCCCAGTGAGCATAACATGTCTGATTTCCTGATCCTCAAATCCGGTACGTATCATGTCCGTCTTGACGTGCCAGCAGACGCCCGCGATGCGTTTGGTGGTCGCAAGGTGCTCACGAAAAGCCTCAAAACTGGTAATCGCTCAGAAGCACATGTGTTGAAGCTTCGTTGGTTGCAACAGTGGAAAACTGAGATCGAGCGGGCACGAAAAAAAGAATTCCCTGATTTTCGTGAAGAAGTCGCTCTAATTGTTGAGAAATACAAAGATGAGATTGAAAAAGAAAAAACTAACCCGTTTAACTGGCATGCGGTAAGTATTGAAAAACCGTCTGCTAGCATTGAGCAAATTAACGAAATAAATTCTGTAATCAAAACGCATAAGCTACGCCCAAAGCTGGTAGATGAAGCCATACAGATTGTGATGGGTACCAGTGATTACTCACCAAAAACACCGTTCTTTAAAAGCCGTTTGGATGCTTTCCACAAATATGAAACTGAAATCCGAAAGGTCGAACTATCCACGGTTGATCGGCACGTAAAACGTATCAAGGTTCTTGATTCCTTTCTAAAAGAAAGTGAATTGACTTTGAATCACGACACCATTTCTACGTTTTTGGCTTCATTAGAAATAGAACCGAAAACTAAAAAGCAATATCTATTTTCTTTTAACGCTTTTTGGAATTACGCATACAAAAAAGATCCCGCGTTCAAGTCCGCGTATGCAAATCTAAATAACCCATTTAAAGATCACGAATTGAACCAAGAAAAAAGGGGGATGTACAAAGAGACGACCCGTCGGGCATTTTCTGTTGATGAGATTCAACATCTTCATAAATCAGCCCTAGAAGAAAAAAATCAAAAACTGGCGGATCTCATTGAAATTGGTGCGTATACAGGTGCCCGTATCGAAGAAATTTGTCAGCTTCGATCTGAATCAATCGTCATTGAAGACGGTATCGAATGCTTCCACATACGCGAAGGTAAGACCGATGCAGCCGTAAGGCACGTTCCGGTGCATCCCAAGCTGAAAAACACGCTAAAACGTCTCACAGAGGCTTCCAAGGATGGTTTCCTATTGCAGACAGGCAAAGGCGGGAAATACGGTGTCAAATCCAAGGATCTAGGTAATGACTTCTCTCAGTTCAAAACCCGGCTCGGATTCGACAAAAAATGCGTATTCCACAGCGTTCGTAAGACCGTCATTACGACGCTTGAACGGGCGGATGTAAAAAACCTCGTTGTGATGGCTATCGTCGGTCATGAACCCGGCGGTGCTTTGAATATCACGTTCGACAGATATTCAGAGGGGCCAACACCACGATCAAAATTAGCCGCTATTAAAAAGATTGGCTACGCATTCTCAATCTAACCATCAAACGTATATAGAAATTTTTAATGGTCTAAAAATCAAACGGTATAAAATGGCTGTCCAAATTGGATGGCCTTTTTTTTGGCAGTCCTAAAATTGGCAGTCCAGTTTTTAATAAAGTTGGCAGTCCATTAATTTGACAGCACATTATAATATGGTAATTGTATTAGTAAGCTTTCTTTCTTTTGCAAGCAAGGCCCTTGGACTGCCACTGACTTCGTCGTGTCTGTCCACCCTTCGGGACGGGCCGCTTGGTTTTCGCACTTCGTTTGAAAACTAAAATCAAGATCAAAGGCAAAAGCAAAGTCAAAAGCCGGTTGCTGTAATACCTTCGGATATTACAGAAAGTCAAAAGCCGGTTGCTGCAATGTCTTTGGACATTACAGAAAATCAAAAGCCGGTCACTGTAATGCTTCGACATTACAGAAAAACAAAAAACATATCATGAGGATAATTATGAAGAGTATTGAAGAACTACAAGAAATAGTAAATTACGTCAGCTCAAATTTAGGCAATATGGATTTAACTCTCAATTACGCAATGCAAAGGGTTTACGAGTTTACAAGTGGTATTGAAAAAGATTTAAAGGCTAGAGTAAAAATAGATCACGAATTAGTTTTCAGTGGTGATAATGCCCAAGCGATGAAAGTGTTTAACGAAGTGACAATGTTGGCGTTAGGCTCTCAGAAAATTGACAATCACCAAACCATGCTTTACGTGATGTTGTTTCAAATGTTTCTTGCTGCAAGCCTTCGCAATGATCTAAGAATAGTGTAACAAACACGAACAATAGGCCCCGGCCTTTGTTCACCAAATTAAAAAAATATCGATCAGGAGAACAATGAGCAATGACAAAAAACCAAGAGTAAGAAACAGAGACAAACGTTTTACCCTCCGCGTTACGCAAGAAGAAAAAGATTTTCTACTAGCCGCAATGGCTGCGACCAACTCAAAATCAGTTGTCGAACTCGTACTAAATTCAATAAATAATTCCGGCATCGTCTTAGTGAGCGAGGTCGAGAAATACAGTACCGTTTTATCAAAAGCCAAGGATCTTGGAAGCAACATCAAGAAAGGCATAGACCATATTCAAAAAAAGCCTGAAAAGTTTCAAACTCTGATCAACTACCTAGAAAAAGATGATGGAAAAAATTTAAACGCCATAGTTTCGTTTTCTGCGAATCTAGATCGTGCAGTTAAAGGCTACTGCTTTTACGAAGAAAACGTAAAGCGTTTGACAGACTTGACCCTCAAAGATGTTATTAAGGCCAAGAAAAAAAAGGGGGTGTAAGCCATGATCAATAAAATGATGTATAGAAAAGGAGGCGGGAATAGAACCAGATCATCAGCCAACTACCTTTTAAAACTTAACCCAGAAGGTGACGCAATTGATTGCACCATCCCCCGTTTGGAAGGTGAATCAAATATGGAATACGCCACAAGAATAAAAAATGTTTTTGAAGGCGACCGCGTTCACAATCAAAAAAATCTATATCAGTTTAATATGCTGTCGCTTCACCCAAGTGAAGGCGACAAATTCACCGATGCACAAATGATCCAAATGGCGAAAGAAGTCTATTTAAAGAATGGGGTTAAAAACAGCCTGAACGATAATCGCCATTATCTTTTTGTTGTGGAAAGAAACACCGAGCACCATCACGTTCACGCCATGATCCACTTGACCGATCTCGAAACCAAAAAGGTCAATAACAAGATGATTGATTACAATCCGATCATCAAAAAGCTTGAATTGAAATACGGGCTTTACAATGAACATCGCAAGCCAAAAGACGAAGATGAGTACAAAAAAACCTTTAAGAAAGAATTAAAAGCCATTCTGGATAATGCGTTGAATCCTTCTGAATTCTTGATGCTTGCCAATGCTGCTGGCTTCGACATTCACCACAGTGGCAAAGATGCTTATTCAATGACAAAAGACGGTCAAACCTTCAAGGCTTCCGATCTTGCCGTGTCCTACAAGACGTTAAAAGCGGCATTAGGCGACGATCCTGAGTTTGCCGCTACCCTTGCATCACTTCACACAGATAAGGCCGGGAATGAGGGTTCTGTGACGATTGCGGCCCCTACCAATGGAGCCCCAACCAATCAACCACAGAAGCCACCAGCTCAGGATCATGAACCTGAGCCAGAACCTCAAAAGTCTTACAGCAATTATGGATCGCAAGCGAGCAACGAAAGCCGCAAAGAAATGGCGGATTTTTACAAAGGTTTAAAGATGCAAAAAACCTTGTATAAAAATTATCACTATGATGATCAAGGTAACTACTATTACAACATCAATAAACAAAAAGCTTTTGAATTCGATGCAACATCTGGAACGGTTACACATAGGAATGTTACACCGTCATCAGCAAAAGCGGGCCTGCAAAAATTAACAGAAGATGGAAATCCATCTACCTTGTACACTTCGGGCGGTGAAAAATATAGACGCGAAATCTGGATGCAATTCAATTTGATGAAGCTCGATGAAAAAGGCTACACGCTCAAAGGTTATAAACCGTCAAAAAAAGACATTGAAGAACTACAAATAAAGCTTGACGATCAAACGAAGTTCTATAATCGACCAGATGAAAATAATGTTAAATCTTTACCAGTCGAAAAAGCACCACTTGAAAAATTGAAGCTCGAAAACGCTGATTTTAAGAAGCCTATTGAACAAAGCAACATCAAAGCTTTACCAGTTGAAAAAGCTCCTGAAATCGCGGATGAAAAACCTTCAATTGGTGCGACTGCTGAAAACACTGCTTTGAAAGGTGCAGGAATAGCGGTCGAGGGTGTGTCTATTGTCGCTGAGGGTGTATTGAGTGCGGCTGTTGATGTGTTCACATCAAAAGACGTTGTTGGCGTTCAAGCTGAAATGTTGGCAGAAATGGCAGCACTTGATAGGGAAGCTAGAAGTCAGCAACAAAGTGCAGAAAACGAAGCTCATCAAAACGAGAGAAGAAGACTACAACAATTAAAACCTCATTAAAAAAACGCCTTTTGGGCGTTTCTTTTTATTTCTTGTCAGTTAGGTATCGCGACCAAATTTTATCAGCTTGTGCGTTAACGTCTGTAATTCCCGAGCTTATAAATGTGTCTAATGTTGAGCTGCTGTACCTTTGTAAACCAACAGAATAATTTTCAATATTCAAGCTTAATATTGAATTACCGAATCTAACTAATGATGCTTTATCTGTAAATTTCCCAATCGACATAACCATTAAAACGCATCTATCAGCTTGCATTGGCGTAATGTATTTAACAGTCACGCCCAAATTTTGTGCTGCTGCGATACTGATTACATTTTGCTTTGCAGCAATACAAACGCTTTCTCTTGTTGGTTCTTCGGGCTTTGCTGGCTCATCTGGTGTTGTTTCTGGCGTGGTTGGATTTGAACCATTCCCACCATTACCAACATTTCCACTGACGAAAGCAATACTATTATTTTGTAAAGGCCCGCCGCGATTTTGTTCCATCGGCACTTTGATTACGTAGGCCGCTTGAACTGATATTGAGGAAAATAAAGCGATTGTTAAAAGTGAAAGTCTTATCATTGTGATACCTCGTTATTGTTGTTTGTTTGTTTTTCCTTTTTGTTGATGCCGTACATTTTGAAAAGACAGTAAATGGCGAAGCATTCTAACGCGGCAAAAAAAACTGTGCTTTGCGTAGTGATTGCGTCCGGCATTGAAAATTTAATGGAAACGAAAAAAGCACACGACGCGATAATTGCGAAGTGTGAGCAGTAGAGTATTTTTGAATTTTTCATGTGGGAAAAGATGTTGTTAATATTATTATATATAATAATATTAAAAAATCAAATGCGAACAAAAAGCCCTGTTTTGGGCTTGTTTATTTCAAATCAATTTCAAGTAAAGCAACTCTAATTTCAAAGCCCTAATACGATGATAACGGTCAAACATTTCTGCTTTTCTTTCATCGCTCGGAATCATCTGATCATTTTTGTATGCGTCGAATTCTTTCTGTAATGTGTTAATTCTTACGCTGAAATGTTCAAGCAAGGCTTGGCAATTTTCTTCATTCATTTTTTTCTCCTAATTGTTTAATTTTGGCTTGTTCCTTTTCGAAAAGACGAGTTATGTTTTCATGGTGCTTTTGTTCAACCGGTAATAATTTTGCTGTGATTTGTCTTTTAACATCGTCAGTTGCTCTGACACCACGAAACGGAGCCATTGCCGCGTTTTTCTCTGCTGTATATCGACACCATTCGGCCATTGTCCAACCTGGAGTTGCGAGACTTGAAAAACTATCAAAGTAATTACACATTTCTTCTGCCATCAGTTTTATGTCAAAAATGCATTTGTCCCCGCCAATCTCTCTAACGTCGATATATAAGATCGACTTGTCACCGATGATGCCATCAGCTTCGTCATAGAACCGCGAGACGCAGTTGTCTTTTTCACCCATCGGTTTAGCCACGTATTTGGGTAAAGCGTCGGCCCTCGCTTGTGCTTCTTCATGTTCTTTAACCCATTTTCTATACATTTCTGCTTCCATTTCGTCCGCTTCTTGAATCATCTGCTCAGAAGATTTGAAATTTGCTTTGTTGTAGTCCTGTATTTGCGAATATGTGCAACCGTTCGCACAAGGATTCTCAACAGCAAAAGCATTAACTGAGAATAAGAGCGGTAAAAGCAACATCATTTTTTTCATAAATCCCCCCATGTTGTTTAAAAGTTAATTCCTATTTTTTCAAGCGTACCAATCGCCAACATTGCTGTGTGTGGTATATCGACAATGAGAACCGATGCAAACATTGTGATAATTGGCTTGCCATAGCCGCTTTCTTTTGATGATCCGTTAGCTACTTGAACTAGCCCATAGGCACCAACTAAGAAGTAGATCAATCCAATAACTTGAATGAGTCCGACGATGATTGTTATTTGTGCCATAAACGCTAGTGCTGTGCTGGCACTAGAAAGCTTTTCTACTCTTGTTTTTAATTCGCCAGTGAGACCAGACATAGCGTCACTCATACAGCTCTCAACGGCACTACCGTCCTTGATTATTTGACAGAAATTATCAACACCGTAAAACGTTGCCGTGAATACGTCCAACGTTACAAAAACGTTCATCATTACCGTACCAGCAAGAAGGCCAACAATTGGAGCAATGAATTTATTTTTTTGGTTTTCGTTGGCTGCTAAGGCTATTTTGTAACCTGCCGCTATGAAGACCACAAAACCCAATAAAAACCCGAAAACCGTAGTCAGAGTTTGACCAAGACTTATTAACTCAATTCGAGCGTTATCTGCGGCATCATTGCCGAAAGCGAATGCGACGGCGGGAAGGAAAAGCAGCGTTAAAAATGTGATTACGTTTCTTACATTCATTTGCCCTCTGATCGATGTTGGTTTTGTTTAATTATCAAACGAAGCTCTTGATCAAGACATTTCATATAAACAGGATCATAAGCATCTTTTTTCATTTCACACGGAAAGTAGTTAATCATAATATCCTCTGAAATTTGAGGGGTTACCCCTAGAAGTCCGCCAAAGATTAGACCGGCAACGCATAACTTACATTCCTCTCTCGTAAGATTTTTGTACTTATCATCGTGAGCTAATATTAGAAAAAAAAAGACGAACCATAAAAAGCCTATCAAGCAAATGAATGGTTTGTGGGTATGTATTAGATAAAATATTGAAAATTCTTCGTTCATCTTTCTCCTGATCGATTAAGCCGCAGGCGGCTTTTGTTCATTTGGCTTGTTCTTTGGTGCTTTGCTTTTCTTAATGTCTTCAAACATTTTTATGACCGGAATCATCGCCGGCACACAATTGATCTCACTGAGTATTTCCCTAGTTACTGGGTTGTATTCAAGATCGTTGTTATCCATCTTGTGTTCGATCAATTCGCTATTTTCGATTGCTGTAACAGCAAACAACAGAATTTGACGCAACATGGCCTCATCACCACCTTTGCTTATAGCAGTGCCTAGCTTCATCGCTACGAGCTGACGTACTCGATCACTGGGGATTGTTGGCAATATGCTTTCAATGTGCGTAATCAACGCCTGAGCGGCTATGCTGATGTGTTTTAAGTCTATTTCTTTAATTTCTTCTGCTTCCATTTTAGGTCCTCATTACTGGTTATTTGTTTAAAAATCATTTTTGTCAAATGATTCATCTTCTGCTTGTGCCACTGGTTTTGCTTCTTCTTGTTCATCTAACGTTGAGAAATCGACTTTTTTGAATGCTTTCAATTTCATTTCTGCAATTGCTTTTTTGCTTTCATAATCTTTATAAAGTGACTTATAGCTGTAATCGACTAAAAACCTTGACGTTGTTCGATTGTTCTTTGCTTCTTTTTCCTCTCGAAAGTCTTCAATTAGACCCAATTCTTTAAGTGCTGCATTGGCCTTTCGTATTTTCATTACAAACATTTTAGACGGCATTTTATCGCTGATGCGGAAACGTTCTTTTAACATTTCAACACTGAAATAGTTTGTTTTGTTACGTCTATTACAAACGTACAACACATATAGAATTCGCTGATATTCATTAGTTAATAAGCTCAACATCTTAGTATCGATTTCGTATAACTCTTTAAGGCTCCCAAAAAATTCAATAAAACGTTTTGACACATCAATCTTTCCACCTTTTTTAGTCATCTCGCCAGTGATGAAGTTAAGAAAAACAGTTTTTGTTCCTTCCTCCGTTTCTTCTTCATATTCAATATTGATTTTGTTGAGCTTTCTAATTGACTGCTTGAATATCGAAAAATACATTGTTCTATGTGATGTTTTAACATCAAAATCATTCATTATTTCATCAAGGGTAAACTCAAATTCATTGCTTTTGCTGCTGTATACTTTTCGCAAAATAAACAGAAATACCTCAAAGTCATTGAATATAGTCAACGACGTGGAAGCAATATGTATGTTTTTAGCATTGTGGTTTTTAGCTATTTCAAAGCCTTTCGGCTCTTTGTGAGAATTTATTGTGTTGAACAATGGAAGAGCGAGAAAAATGCGAGGAACTGAAACAAAACCTTTTAGTTTGAACACTTTTTTTTCTTTGCCGTTTTCCTTCAAAATGTATTTCATGGTTATTTTTTACCCTTGTTATACTTATAATTAACCACAAAAAAAACAAATTACAAGATTAAAACAGTAAAAAAATAACAAATGCTGTTAACCGTATTATCATGCTTTGAGATTACCCATATTTTAAAAGATAATCGGCTCAAAAAAATAAGGAGCGTTAACCGAAAGGGGGTAAATAAATAAGGAGCGTTAACCGGGATTTTTGAGATTTCCCTATTCTCGCGGGCTTATTTGATTGTTTCAGGAAAAGAAAAGATATTTACTTCGTAAATCTATATATAAGATGTAAGCCAAGGTCAAAAGCCTGTCTGGTGGATCTAAAATCTTAAAACCTAACTGCTTTAACCTTGGCGGTTTATTTTGACAAGATAAATTCTAGAAATTATGATCCTGTAAACCCCATCAAGGATCGTTGAAAATGTCTAAACTGCTTGACCTACTCGCACAGCAAAAACAGCTTGAAGAGCAAATCAAAAGCCTTCAATCCAACGAACAAGAAGCGAAAGTCATGAAATTTGTTGAAGAGCTTGAAGCCCTTCGCAACAAATACGGCTATAAGGTGCCCGATTTTCTCGACGTGGTGCATTCCCTTCACCGGGTAAAAACACCCGCTAAAACCGCCCAAAGCGTGAGCGTGAAGACCACAAGGGCGAAAGCTCCGAAGTTCAAAGTCATGATCAATGGCGTTGAAACGATCTTGCAAAGCAAGAAAGCGGGTGCTGTCAGTAAAACGATTGCAGCACTAGGCTTCACGACATACGCTGATTATCTGAGTGACTTGATCAAGAAAAACAAAGTGACGGACTTCGACGCTTTGATCAAAAAGCTCAACGGGGTTCCAGTATGAGTTTCGAACAATCTAAGTACGAAGGTTTTTACGAAGATTATTCGCATTGTGACAAAGAGGGGTTTGGCTTATTGATCGATGATATCGACTTCGACAATGAGTCTCAGGTCGCTGCTGCATGTTCTTTAATTCTCCATGTTTTGACTGACTGTCGTTTCAACGTTACTGTCGTTGAAGAAGACGACGAGCTGTATTTTTACGTTGCTGACGTAAAAGTCTCGTATGAAGCAGCAAAGCGAAATCTTGAAGATCGTCGGGGCGTCGGCTACGTTTTTGATTGTTACGTTACCGAAAGATCTTTAAATACAGCTTTGGGCTGGTGAGTTATCTCACATTCATGAAGCCCCTTAACCGGGGCTTTTTTATGTCTTAAATTCCTTGGCGGTTTATTCTGCAAAAACATTTTTATGAAAACATAACCGAATTTATTTCAAGAAAATTTCAATATTTTTTGAATTTACCGTTTTTGCGATGCTCGATTTGTGGCTTATATAAGCCATAAACTTCGTGTCAATAGCAGATTGAAAATATATTTAAGGTTGAACCTTAATTTAAAATAGGGTTTGACAATGATCATTTAACCATCAAAAAGTTTGGCGGTTTAATTTGACAAGGTCTTTTAATATGATTTAATAAAAGTAAGAAATCAAAAAAAGGAGACTTATGTTAAAAACAATTACTACTAAACCAAGAAAATTTGATGTTAGAAAGTTAGCTTATGATGCTTTTCGTTTGGCCGCTGTGCTCAGCAAAGATAAGACCTATACAAATCACAGATTAAACAAATATCTAATTGTTAGTAATGATTCAACGGGCATAAACGTCGCAAACGCTGTATTTCAAGATTACTTTAAGTCGGACGAATACACCGATGCACGATCTAAGAAGATTCACATTATTGATCTTGATGAAGACGATTATGATTTTGCGGCAATAAAGCTTTGCGTTGCAAAAACTTATAAATCGGTTTCTTCGATTTCTCAACAGCAAAAATATACTAATCTTCTCGATGGTGATTTGACCGCAATCAATAATATTTCTTTCGATCCTGCTGTATGGGAAGTTTTTAAAAATCAGCCGGAAAGGGATTTCTTCAATTATCAAGAAATCAGAAAAGAATATGTTGTAAGAATATCACTCGTAAAGAATGGAAGGGTTTTCAAAAAGATAAAATGCAACGTTGGCTATTTCACGTTGATCGCAGGCAGTAAGCCTTTTGATTATCAAGAAGTTGAAAGCGAAGAAAAGAAAGCAACAAGGCAATCACTTTTCAACCCTTGCTTTGAGGTTGGCGGCGTTGAGTTTATGGCCGTATTTAACGAAAGAAACAAGCGTTACAAATCATTAGTAGACATGATTAGGTTGTAAAATCTAAATCATAAGCAAAAAACAAGAAGCCCAAAGATAGGGCTTTTTTCGTTTTTAATGTCAATTATCCGTTCTATCCAAACGCGAGCCACATTGAAACCTTGGCGGTTTCTTCCGCCTTTGATGTTTCTTTTTTTAAGCGAAGCGACCACCAGAATAGGCGAGCCACTGCACGCCAAACGCGAAGCGTGCATCTGTAATACCCAAAGCAACGGATTATTGCAGGCATAGAAGCCATTCCCGGCGATTTTTCACACTGGTACAAGTCCCAGCGTTCAAAACCACCCTGATCGGGAATCGAGGGCTTTTAACGCACCATTGGCCGGGCGTTCACAACCGGGCCAATACCCACGGAGTGAGATAGCATCTGGGCACTCGACAAGCGTAAAGCTGTCGAGTCACTGCCCATCGTCTTGGGAGTTGAGATAGTTGGCGATTACATCACCATGACATGCCGCAGGCTTGCAGTGGCAACCGAGCGTCTTACCTCTAAGCTTCTCGATGTTTTCATCGAATTTTTCGGGTAATTTCAAAAAGCGTTTTTCGAAATCATAAGCAAACTTGGCTATAACTTCGTCGCGTGTGCCTTCTTTGCCCATCTGGTAAGGGTTTCCCCATAGGGTTCCTCTACCTATGTAAACATCATAACTGTCACCGTTATCTTTATTAGAAACTTTGGTGATTTTCAAATTTATGATTCTGGTTGGTATTTCTTTTTCTCGCAATTCACTATCGAGGATGAAGAAACAATTTCTTTCTTCATCTTGAAAAAGAATGGCGTGTGTCACTTCTTTCAATGCTTCTTTATCTGAGCTGAACGGGACTGCAGGTAATCCCTTGGACTGTGAATATTTTTCGATAAAACTATTTTCATCGGACACGAAAATCAGCTCTACTTTTTTAAGAGAGCTGATAATCTTATCGACTTTCCTTTCGAATTTTGAGTAAGAAAGGAAGTCAACGGGGTATGCAATCAGAACTTTTGCATCACTAATCATATTAAATCTTTGACAACCGCATCAGATTGATCCCACGCTTGTTTGAGATAATTTGCAACCAGCCGTCTATGGCACTGATGCGGCTGATGCTCACTGCACAACAAGCACCCTTCATCTATGATTTCAGGCTTCACATGCTTTTCAATATTCCGCCTAGACATAAGATTGAGGAATTTATCCTCATACTGTTGCCAAGAAATTTCTTTCTTTTGGTAAGGCGACAAAATTTCTTTCGTAGGAGCCAACTCAGGCAAATGTACGTAATCAACGTCGCACAATTCTTTTAGAAAGTATTTTAAATCATCTTTCTTTGCAAAGCCCGATAGCTGAGAAATATTGTTCAACCGAACGTCAACAATCCGTTTTGTGCCTGATAATTTAATCAGCGAGAAAAAGCGTTCTGCTTTCTTCTCCGTAAAACCTATCGTATAAATTTTCATCGCTTTCAAAATACCCCCGCAATAACTTTGTAGGCATATCCTTGACCTTTGACATAACCATTCGCTCTGGTAAACACCTCACTTAAGCTGATAGTCATATAGTTGATATCAGTTGGGTGATAAATGCCTTCACCTTTTGCTTTATAAAACGCTTCTGCAGCTAAGTCAGTTAGCGATAATTTATATCTGGTGCCATTGTATAGAAAGGATGCACGGATTTTCTTCGAAGGGTTTCCAAATGCTGCCCCTTCTATGTCGACCGAAATATGCTCCAATTTATCTATCTTGATAAAATATAATGTCTGCAGTGGATTCGCTAAATCTCTTTCATGAACCTGATTGTTTATGCAGTTTCCGCTTTGTAGACCATTTTTCCACAGAATTTTAGGTGTATCGATCATTTCATCTAGTCTCGCAGCCGGTAAAGCTCCGAGTTTTTTCCACTCCGGTTTGTCCGCAATTATGTGATTCTCAGTCTGATACTCATGCTCGTGTACTCCTTTCACCTCTACGCTCGCCCAATCCAGCTTTTTTACGTAGACGCCCAATTGATAGCTTGCCTCTGCACTTGTAAGGCCCCGACTTGGCCTATCACTCACAGGACGAAACCATTTGCCGTGGTCATCGCCGCCGACAATTTTTCCTGCTATGCAATGTTCACTGTGCTTTTTCGAGTCTGCTAAACAGACAAATTCCATTTTAGTAGCGACCATTTTCCTTCCGTCTCCGTTGCGTGGCGGATTGCCACCCCATATGGATATAGGCTGCATCGAGTGGAGTCAAATTTGGCCCTGAGATGGAATGTTATCCTATATCAATTCTTGGGCGAGAGACCGGCAACGTTGGAAGGGCGTTTTGTACCTTACCGGGTGTTGCTTTTCGGGGACATAGGGCTGGTCGAACGGGAGGGGACCGGCTTTGGAAGGACGCTTAAACGCAGCGTTTTGAGTGGTTTCTTTATAAAAAAGAGTAGAATTTTTGGATAAAAAAAAGGGTAGAAATTTCTTTCTACCCTTTCTCTAAGTCCTTGATTTACAAGGAAAATTATGGTGCCCCGAGGGAGACTCGAACTCCCACTCCTTTCGAAAACGGATTTTGAATCCGCCGCGTCTACCAATTCCGCCATCAGGGCTCAATGGCGGCGAAGTATAGAGATGAGATTACCGTTGGTCAATCACGTTTCATGGTCTATTTTCGATATTTCCGCTAAACTTTCCGGCCCTGCTAGACGAACCCCATCATGCGTGTTGCTGACTTTACTTTCGAGCTCCCTGATTCGCTGATCGCTCGCCACCCTTTGGCCGAGCGTCGCGGTAGTCGCCTGCTGACCCTTGATGGGCCGAGCGGCGCCCTCGCACACCGTCAATTCACTGATTTGCTTGAGCATTTGCGCCCGGGCGATTTGATGGTGTTCAACAATACCCGCGTGATTCCGGCGCGGCTGTTCGGGCAGAAAGCGTCCGGCGGCAAGCTGGAAATCCTCGTCGAACGCGTGCTCGATACGCACCGCGTGCTGGCCCATGTGCGCTCCAGCAAGTCGCCGAAGCCGGGTTCGAAGATCCTCATCGACGGCGGTGGCGAAGCGGAAATGATCGCGCGTCACGACGCGTTGTTCGAGCTGGCCTTCGCTGAAGAAGTGTTGCCGCTGCTCGACCGCGTCGGGCACATGCCGCTGCCTCCTTATATAGACCGTCCGGACGAAGGTTCGGATCGCGAGCGTTATCAGACCGTGTACGCCGAGCGTCTGGGTGCGGTGGCGGCGCCGACGGCCGGGCTGCATTTCGATCAGTCGCTGATGGAGGCCATTGCTGCGAAAGGCGTCGAGACCACGTTCGTCACGCTGCACGTGGGCGCCGGTACCTTCCAGCCTGTTCGCGTCGAGAAGCTTGAAGATCACCACATGCACACCGAGTGGCTGGAAGTCGGCCAGGACGTGGTCGACGCAGTGGCTGCGTGTCGTGCGCGTGGTGGTCGGGTGATCGCGGTCGGCACCACCAGCGTGCGTTCGCTGGAAAGTGCTGCGCGCGATGGCGTGCTCAAGCCGTTCAGCGGCGACACCGATATCTTTATCTTCCCGGGCCGGCCGTTCCATGTGGTCGATGCCCTGGTGACCAATTTCCATTTGCCGGAATCCACGCTGTTGATGCTGGTTTCGGCATTTGCCGGTTATCCCGAAACCATGGCCGCCTACAAGGCTGCCGTCGACAACGGTTACCGCTTTTTCAGCTACGGTGATGCGATGTTCATCACCCGTAACCCCGCACCTACTGCCCCTAAAGAAACCGGCCCAGAGGAAACAGAATGAGTCGCGAATGTCGCATGTCCTTTGAGCTCCTTGCCACCGATGGCAAGGCCCGTCGTGGTCGCCTGACCTTCCCGCGTGGCACCGTCGAGACCCCGGCGTTCATGCCAGTGGGCACGTACGGCACGGTCAAGGGCATGTTGCCGCGTGACATCGTCGCCACGGGCGCAGAGATGATTCTGGGTAACACCTTCCACCTGTGGCTGCGTCCTGGCACCCAAGTGATCAAGGAGCACGGCGACCTGCACGATTTCATGCAGTGGAAAGGCCCGATCCTTACCGACTCCGGCGGCTTCCAGGTGTTCAGCCTCGGCGCGATGCGCAAGATCAAGGAGGAGGGCGTGACCTTCGCCTCCCCGGTCGACGGCGCCAAAGTGTTCATGGGCCCGGAAGAATCGATGCAGGTTCAGCGCGATCTGGGCTCGGACGTTGTGATGATTTTTGACGAATGCACCCCGTATCCGGCTGACGAAGACGTCGCGCGCGTATCGATGGAACTGTCGCTGCGTTGGGCTCAGCGCTCGAAAAATGCCCACGGTGAAAACACCGCAGCGTTGTTCGGTATCGTGCAGGGCGGTATGCACCAGGATCTGCGCAAGCGCTCGCTCGAAGGCCTCGACAAGATCGGTTTCGATGGCCTGGCCATTGGCGGTCTGTCGGTCGGCGAGCCGAAGCACGAGATGATCAAAGTATTGGATTATCTGCCGGGCATGATGCCGGCTGACAAACCTCGTTACCTTATGGGCGTTGGCAAACCGGAAGATCTGGTTGAGGGTGTGCGCCGCGGTGTGGACATGTTCGATTGCGTGATGCCAACCCG
>NZ_JBIVJB010000058.1:0-32098 GCF_044750025.1 Pseudomonas sp. NPDC088885
AGGTCAGGCGGATCGGCGCAGCGATGGCGAACACCACCGTGGAGATCAGGCCCGGCACCACACCCAGCCCGAAGAGGGTCAGGGTAGGAATGAGGTAAACGAAGGTCGGTACGGTCTGCATCAGATCGAGTACCGGACGCATTAACGTGTAGAACATCGGTTTGTGCGCGGCGACGATGCCCAACGGCACGCCGATGACCACGCAGACCAGGGTCGCGAACAGCACCTGGGCGAGGGTTTCCATGGTTTCCTGCCAGTACCCCAGATTGAGGATCAGCAGAAAGGAAGCGATGACGAAAACGGTCAATCCCCATTTGCGCTGGATGAAGTGCGCGAGCAGGGCGATGAGGCCGATCAAGACAAAAGGGTTGAACCAGGTGAGCGCAAACGTCACGCCGTGGATCATCGTTTCCAGTGTCACGGCGATTGCGTCGAAGGTGTTGGCGCCGTGTTGCGTCAACCATTCAACGAAGCCCGCGATGTACTGGCCTAAAGGTATTTTCTGATCAATCAGCATGGTAGTGAACGTCCGCATGCGAGGAAATAAACAGCCCGAGGGAGCAAGCTCCCCCGGCATAAGCGATTACTGATTCAGCTTGGCTTTCACGGCCTCCAGGCCAGGTTTACCGTCAATGGTGGTCACGCCAGCGAGCCAGGTATCGAGCACCTGTGGATTCTTTTTCAGCCAGGCCTTGGCGGCCGCGTCAGGCTTCATCTTGTCGTCGAGGATGTTGCCCATCAGTTCGCTTTCCATGTCGACGTTGAACTCCAGGTTTTTCAGCAACTGACCGACGTTGCTGCATTCCTCGGCGTAACCCTTGCGGGTGTTGGTCGCCACGGTTGCCGCACCGAAATCGGGGCCGAAGAAATCATCGCCACCGGTCAGGTATTGAATCTTGAAGCGCTTGTTCATCGGGTGCGGCGCCCAGCCGAGGAAGACCACGGCGGTGTCGCGTTTTTGCGCGCGATCAACCTGCGAGAGCATGCCCGCTTCCGACGATTCAACGACTTTGAAACCGGCGGTTTTCAGGCCGAAGGCGTCCTTCTCGATCATGCTCTGGATCAGGCGATTACCGTCGTTGCCAGGCTCGATCCCGTAGATCTTGCCGTCGAGTTCTTTCTTGAATTTGGCGATGTCGGCGAAGTCGTGCAGACCTTTGTCATACAGGGCTTGCGGCACGGCGAGGGTGTACTTGGCGCCCTTGAGGTTGGTGCGCACGGTTTCCACGGTACCGGCGTCGCGGTAGGCCTTGATGTCGTTCTCCATGGTCGGCATCCAGTTACCGAGGAACACGTCCATGTTCTTGCCGTCCGCCAGCGACTTGTAGGTCACGGGCACGGAGATCATGGTGGTCTTGGTTTTGTAGCCGAGGGCGTTGAGAACAACGGAGGTGGTCGCGGTGGTCGCGGTGATGTCAGTCCAGCCGACATCGGAGAAATTCACGGTACTGCACTGCGCCGGTTCTGCAGCTTGCGCCAGTAACGGCAGACTCAGCATGGCGGCCAATAACAACGACGGGGAACCTTTCATGGATGGACTCCTTGGTGTTTTTTTTGGCAGTGTTCCGACTGTGGACCACCGCACTTATAGGTTGCGGTTGGATGGCGTTCTGGAGACAGCTCTACCACGGCGCCTTGCAATCGAGTCATAACGATCATGTACCAGTGAAAATCTGACGCCTACAGGGGGGGTCGTATCCAGTACAGGGATGGTCGTATCTAGTGTCGGTGACGTCGTTTACAGCTTTTTTCTGCCCCGATCAGCCATCTGAACCGCACAAAAACGGCGAAAACCGGGGCGAAAACGGCGCGGCGCTGGTGGACATGAGTGCGTCGGTGCCAGACGTCGTGCGTCCCGACAAAAGCCTGATGATGCGGGCATTCTGGCGGATCGCAGCTTGAGCGTAGCAGCTCCGCCAGCGGGCGCTTTTGCGTCCGGACCGGCATCCTCAGGAGCTCTGCAGCAATGGCTATCAGCGTTTTCGACCTGTTCAAAATCGGCATCGGCCCGTCCAGTTCCCACACCGTCGGGCCGATGCGCGCGGCGGCGTTGTTTGTCGAGTCGCTGCGGGGCAAGCATCAGCTGGAACAGGTGCGGCGGATCGAGGTGCAACTGTTCGGTTCGCTGTCGGCCACCGGTATCGGTCACGGCAGCGATAACGCGGTGATCATGGGTTTGATGGGTGAGTGGCCGGACGCAATCGACCCGGCGCAGATTGGCCCGCGCATTCAGGCACTGCGTGAAACTCACACGCTTTTATTGGATGGTCGTTTATCGGTGCCGTTTGTCTGGGCGCGGGACATGCGCCTGATCGATGAAAACCTGCCGTTCCATCCCAATGCCATGACCATTGTTGCCGAAGGCGATCACGGTGAATTGCATCGCGATACCTACTATTCGGTTGGCGGCGGTTTTGTCGTGGACGAAGCGCAGGCATCCAGCGGTGTCGTCGATCTGGATCGCACTGAATTGCCTTATGACTTTTCCAGCGCGGTTGAGTTGCTGGATCTGTGCAAGAAGAACAACCTGCGCGTCGCTGAATTGATGATGGCTAACGAAAAGGTCTGGCGCAGTGAAGAAGAGATTCGCGCCGGCCTGATGAAGCTATGGGGGGCGATGCAGGATTGCGTCGAGCAGGGACTGAAACACGAAGGCATCCTGCCCGGCGGTTTGAATGTGCGGCGGCGTGCGGCGAAGTTGCATCGCAGTCTGCAGGAGTTGGGTAAGCCCAATGTGATCGGCTCAACGTTGAGCGCGATGGAGTGGGTCAACCTGTTTGCTCTCGCTGTTAATGAAGAGAACGCGGCCGGTGGGCGCATGGTCACGGCGCCGACCAATGGCGCGGCGGGGATCATTCCGGCGGTGCTGCACTACTTTATGAAGTTCAGCGAAGCGGTGACGGACGCCAACGTGGTCGACTACTTCCTGAGTGCGGCGGCGGTGGGGATTCTGTGCAAGAAGAATGCTTCGATCTCGGGTGCCGAAGTCGGCTGTCAGGGCGAAGTGGGTTCGGCGTGCGCAATGGCGGCGGCGGGGCTGGCGGAGATTCTCGGTGCTACGCCGGAGCAGTTGTGCAACGCGGCGGAGATTGGCCTGGAACACAACCTTGGGCTGACCTGCGATCCGGTCGGCGGACTGGTGCAAGTACCGTGTATTGAGCGCAATGCGATTGCGGCGGTGAAGGCGATCAATGCGGCGCAAATGGCGTTGCGTGGTGATGGTCAGCACTTTATCTCGCTGGATCGGGTGATTCGCACCATGCGCGATACCGGGGCCGACATGCATGACAAATATAAAGAGACATCGCGCGGTGGCCTGGCGGTCAGCGCTGTGGAGTGCTGAGACCGCATCGGCCCAATCGCGAGCAGGCTCACTCCTACAGGGGAACGCATTCCAAATGTAGGAGTGAGCCTGCTCGCGATAGCGCTAGACCAGTCAAAACTGCGCGCTAAGTGAACACGGTCAATAAACCACGCCACCTTTTAGCGCGTCGCAATCAGATAAGAGTCTTTCCCAGCTGTTACACGCGCCCAGCCCTCCTACCGTCTGTCACCCGTGCTTGCGGTGACACTCCCCGCAAACCGCGCGCAGGCCAGTTCCCACAAGTGCTACCGATTTGCTCACAGCCACCTGAACCGCGCTTTCCCCGTCGCTGATGGCACTTCGAAATACCTTTCGTCGGACGGCTCGTATAGACGCGTCGCGACGTCGTTTTCAGGAGTTATTGAACGGCCATCCAATTTTAGGCATGGCAATTGCTCTGTCATAACAAAGCCCGTCTCCCACGCGAGAACGCTGGCAATAACAAGAGCCTCCGCCTGAGGCCATCACCCGCTTTGTGTGAGGAGATACCGCGATGACGTCGTTCAACTCCGGGGCCCAACCCCAGAACCGTGCGCCTCAATCCATCGGCTTTCTGCTGCTGGACAATTTCACGCTGATTTCTCTGGCCTCCGCAGTAGAACCCCTGCGCATGGCCAACCAATTGTCCGGTCGCGAGCTGTATCGCTGGAGCACCCTCACCGTCGATGGCGGCCAGGTGTGGGCCAGTGACGGTCTGCAAATCACTCCCGACGCTTCCATGCACAAAGCCCCGCCACTGGACACTGTGATCGTCTGTGGCGGCATCGGCATTCAACGCACCGTCACCCGTGAGCACGTCTCGTGGCTGCAAAGTCAGGCGCGTCAGTCCAAGCGTCTCGGCGCCGTGTGCACCGGCAGTTGGGCACTGGCCTGCGCCGGGTTGCTCGACGGTTTCGATTGCAGCGTGCACTGGGAATGTCTCGCGGCGATGCAGGAAGCTTTCCCGCGCGTGGCCATGAGCACGCGTCTGTTCACTCTCGACCGTAACCGTTTCACCAGCTCCGGCGGCACCGCGCCGCTGGACATGATGCTGCACCTGATCAGCCGCGATCACGGCCGTGAACTGTCCGCCGCGATCTCGGAAATGTTTGTCTACGAACGCATCCGCAACGAACAGGATCACCAGCGCGTGCCGCTCAAGCACATGCTCGGCACCAACCAGCCGAAACTGCAGGAAATTGTTGCGCTGATGGAAGCCAACCTCGAAGAGCCAATCGACCTGGATGAACTGGCGGTGTATGTGGCCGTGTCGCGTCGACAGCTGGAGCGCTTGTTCCAGAAATACCTGCATTGCTCGCCGTCGCGTTATTACTTGAAGCTGCGCCTGATCCGCGCCCGGCAACTGCTGAAGCAAACGCCGATGTCGATCATCGAAGTGGCGTCGGTGTGTGGTTTCGTCTCGACGCCACACTTCTCCAAGTGCTACCGCGAATACTTCGGCATTCCGCCGCGTGACGAGCGCGTAGGTTCCAATACCACCCAACAAGTGGCGATGCTGCCGCTGCCGCAAGCGATTGTGATGTCGCCGCTGTCGGGGCCGATGTCGGCGTTGAGTCAGGCGCGCAATGAATCGACGTTTGCCAGCGTAAGGCTCTGATAAGGATCGTTCCCACGCTCTGCGTGGGAACGCAGCCCGGGACGCTCTGCGTCCCAAAAAACCGAACGCGGAGCGTCCGTTGAGGCATTCCCACGCAGAGCGTGGGAACGATCATGCGTTCCAATGTAAGAGCTGCCGAAGGCGGCGATCTTTTGATCTGCTGTCAGGCGCTGTGGCTTTGCTGGAAATTGGCGAGTGCCGGCAACAACTGTTTGTCGATCGCCTGCCGCACTGCCGGCTGGATACTGGCGCCGCTGGTGTACATGTCCTTGACCATCTTGCGCAGTTCAAACGCGCGAACATTATCCAGACCGCGCACCGCGCACTCGCAAGCCTGCTCGGCGGTCGTGCCACTGGGTACTTGAATACCCAACGCCTTGAGCTGGCCCAACAGATCTTCCTGGTCAATCAAATCGGCGTACATCATCACGCAAATCCTTCTGTGGCAACGGAGGTCTTGGCTTGATTCTGTAAGGCTGGGGCGGGCACGGCAAGGGCGTTTTGTCAGCGTGGCCGCGACGACTATGAACAGGTCGTTTTCGGCTAACTCGTCAACAAGGGGAGTGGGCACACTGGCGCAAGCTCGCTTCACGAAGGTTTGGTCACCCTCGCAAGGCAGCTCCTCAACAATAGCTTGCGCCCCGATCCTGTCACGGCTGGTATCGGGGCTTTTTTTGGCCTGCTGCAAAGCGAAAGATCGCAGCCTTCGGCAGCTCCTACATTGGAATGCGTTTCTCTGTAGGAGCTGCCGAAGGCTGCGATCTTTTAACGGTCTATCTTTGCAACACGAGGATCCGCGACAACAACTCATCCCGGTCGATATAGCAGCCCTGAAAATGCCGCGCCCCCGTGCCCGGGTCAAACGCATTGCGCGCATGCAACGTGCGGCGGTTATCAAAGCACCACAGCTCGCCGGGATTGAGCCGCTGCATCAGCCGAAACCGCGGCTCGCGGGTCATCGCAATAAACCGCCGATACGCCCGATACAACAGCGGCATCTGTTCCACCGACGTCTCAAACGCCCCGCGCAAAAAGTTCGCCATGCGAATCTCGGCGACCCTGCCCAGAGCATCCAAAGCAATGATCGGCGCCAGGCAGCGATAGTCGCTATGCCGATCCTTGTTGCGAAACTCCACGGGGATTTCACACAACGCCTGAAACGCCGCCGGATCTTCGCTGCGCAACGCATCGGCAATCGCGAAACCGTCGACAAAAATACTCTCGCCGCCCTCGGCGTCATTCACCAGGCAATGCAGAAATTGCAGCCCCGGTTGCAGCTCGCGAGTGGGTAGGTCGGTGTGCAACGGCAGGTTGAAAGTGGTGTAGGCATTGCTGTCGGCATCGGCCTTCGATTGCACGTTGAACAGCACGCCGAAGTTGCTCTCGCGGATGAATGAAATCCGCTGGGCGATGAGTTTCAGCGAACCGGGTTCGGTGGGCACGCCGCGTACTTGGGTCAGGCCGATGTCGCGAATGGCGATCATCCATTGCAGCAGGGCGGCGTTGTCATTCATCAGCGCCGCGTACTCGAACACCGGCAACTGCAAATCGCTGCGCCACAGATAGGCTTTCGGTTTGCCGGCCAATCGTTCGGCACGGGAATCGTCGTCGTAGGCGTGTGCGCGCAACCAGCCCGGATCGAAACGGCTGAGATGGCCGTCCTGCCAGTCGATGCGCAGGCAGCCGTCGGTATCGATGTGTGCGGCTGCGGGTTTCAGATCTTCAGCGGCGTCGACAATCTCGAAAACCTGCTCACGGGTGACGTTGTAGACGCAACGTTCACACGGGCAATTGTCCCGCAGCCAAATGTGGTGAAACGGGCTGATGCGACCGTCAGCCCACTCAATGGCCACGCGATCCGCCAGGCTCTGCACGCCGCTTAGCGCGCTGATCAACGGATAAGTACGGAAGTCGGCAACAGCGGCAGCGGTGTTCATGGCGGCTCCTTGCGATCGATGGAATTACCGGGCGGGTGGCAGCGCGATGACGCGGCCGATGTAAGCGGGAGCGGGCAGGTCTTTCTGCTCGGCGACGATACTTTGCAGACGGCTCAAGGTGTCGGCGCTGAACGGTGCCGAACGTGGCCCGGCGAGGTCGACGTGGAGGAGCATTTGCTCGTTGCCGGCCAGTTCCTGATCGTCACCGACCTTGTGCAGGCTGTGATAGAGATGCAGGCGTTTGCTGTCGTGGCCGATGATTTGTGTGCGCACTTCAACCTCGGTATCGAGCTTCACTTCGTGCAGATAGTTGAGGTGCAGCTCGAGGGTGAACAGCGAGTGGCCGCTGGCTTCGCGGTTGTTGCTGTCCATGCCGAGGCGATCCATCAGGGCATCGGTGGCGTAGCTGAAAATCAGCAGGTAGAAGGCATCGCGCAGATGGCCGTTGTAGTCGACCCAGTCGGGGATGATTTTGGTTTGGTAGGTGGTGAGGGCGGGCATGTTTTCTCCTGACGCGATCGTTCCCACGCTCTGCGTGGGAACGCCTCTTGTGACGCTCTGCGTCACGCTTTTGGGACGCGGAGCGACCCGGACTGCATTCCCACGCAGAGCGTGGGAACGATCATTAAACGGCCTATTCGCTAAAACTCATCCCGTGCTTTTCCTTGGTGGTTTTCACCGCCTCCAGCACCGCCAGCAAGCAATCATCACGATAGCGCTCCAGCGCCGAAATGCTGTGCCGACCGAGCTGATCGCTGGTGCCATCGACCACATCATCAATCAACTTGTCAGTCAGTTCCGGCGCCGGCAGATACGTCCACGGCAACTGCAACGCCGGGCCGAATTGCGACATGAAGTGGCGCATGCCCGCATCGCCGCCGGCCAAG
This sequence comes from Pseudomonas sp. NPDC088885, assembly GCF_044750025.1. Classification (NCBI taxonomy): domain Bacteria; kingdom Pseudomonadati; phylum Pseudomonadota; class Gammaproteobacteria; order Pseudomonadales; family Pseudomonadaceae; genus Pseudomonas; species Pseudomonas sp. NPDC088885. The sequence continues at coordinate 7,786 of NZ_JBIVJB010000058.1, forward strand.
GTGTAGGTCAGGAACGTGCCCATAAACGACCAGCGCAATCCAGCGCCAAAACGGATCGCATCGTCGATCTCGCCCGTGGTCGCGACACCGTCGTTAACCAGGTGCAATGCCTCACGCCACAGCGCTTCGAGCAAGCGATCGGCGATGAATCCTGGCACTTCCTTGCGCACATGCAGCGGGCGCATGCCGAGGGATTCGTAGACTTTCATCGCCGCTTGCACGGCTTCCGGCGCAGTGTTTTTGCCACCAACCACTTCCACCAGTGGCAACAGATAGACCGGGTTGAACGGGTGGCCGACCACGCAACGTTCCGGATGCGTCGAGCTCTCGTAGAACTCGCTCGGCAACAGCCCCGAAGTGCTCGAACCAATCAACGCATTCGGCTTGGCTGCTGCGCTGATTTTGCTGTGCAGATCGAGTTTCAGCTCCAGACGTTCCGGGGCGCTTTCCTGAATGAAATCGGCATCGCGCACGCATTCTTCGATGGTCGTGACAAAGCGCAGACGATCCTGCGAAGCACCCGGCGCCAGACCGTTTTTCTCCAGCGCGCCCCAGGCATTGGCGACGCGTTTGCGCAGCGCCGCTTCAGCGCCGGGCGCCGGGTCCCAAGCGACCACGTCGAGGCCATGGGCGAGGGCACGGGCTACCCAGCCACTGCCGATGACACCGCTGCCCAGCGCGGCGAAGGTTTTGATTTCGGTGATAAAGCTCATGGCGACATTCCTGAATGTGTTCGGTGATCCCGTGTGAAACCGGCCCTTGTGGCGAGGGGATTTATCCCCGTTGGGTCGCGCAGCGGTCCCAAGATTTTGCGACTGCTGCGCAGCCGAACGGGGATAAATCCCCTCGCCACAAATCCGGTTCCAAACGGGAATAGGTGTAGGGGTCAGCCGCGCTGGGGCAGGCCCATTTTCTTGCGGCCTTCGGCAGGGGTGAGCACGCGAGCACCGAGGCGGCTGAGGATTTCGCTGGCGCGCTCCACTAATTGGCCATTGGTCGCCAGCACGCCTTTGTCCAGCCACAGGTTGTCTTCCAGCCCGACCCGCACGTTGCCGCCAAGCAGCACCGCTTGCGCCGCCATCGGCATCTGCATCCGGCCAATGCCGAACCCGGCCCACACTGCATCGGCGGGCAAGTTATCGACCATGGCTTTCATGGTGGTGGTATCCGCTGGTGCGCCCCATGGAATGCCCAGGCACAGCTGGAACAGCGGGTTATCCAGCAAACCTTCCTTGATCATCTGCTTGGCAAACCACAGATGTCCGGTGTCGAAAATTTCCAGCTCGGCCTTCACGCCCAGCTCGGTAATGCGCTTGGCGCCGGCGCGCAGTTGCGCCGGAGTGGACACGTAAATGGTGTCGCCATCGCCAAAATTCAGGGTGCCGCAATCGAGGGTGCAGATTTCCGGGAGCAATTCTTCAACGTGAGCCAGACGGGTCAACGGGCCAACCAGATCGGTGTTCGGGCCGAACTCCATCGGGTTCTCGCCCGCGCCGATTTCCAGGTCGCCGCCCATGCCGGCGGTGAGGTTGACGATGATGTCGACGTCGGCCTCGCGGATGCGCTCCATCACTTCGCGGTACAGCGCGACGTCGCGGCTGAACTTGCCGGTTTGCGGATCACGCACGTGGCAGTGCACAACCGTGGCGCCGGCCTTGGCCGCTTCAACGGCCGCCGCAGCGATTTGTTTCGGGGTGACTGGCACGTGTGGGCTCTTGGCGGTCGTGTCGCCAGCACCGGTGAGTGCGCAGGTGATGATGACGTCGTGGTTCATGGTGCGGTTTCCTTCAGGCGTGATGGGTCTGTCCGCAGCCCTTTTCGGGGCTGCGGAGCGTTGATTCGGGGTGGGTTATTTGCTGGTCAGCTGGAGATTTTCAGCGGCCGGTTTGCCATCGAAAGTAGTCACACCTTCGAGCCAGCGCTGCTTGTCTTCGGGGTGATCCTTGAGCCATTGCTTGGCCGATTCGAAAGCGTCCTTGTGGTCGAGCAACGGCTGCATCATCCGGCTCTCGTCCTCGGCAGTGAACGTCAGGTTGGTCAGCAGACGGCCAACGTTCGGGCACTGCTCGGCGTATTTCGGTGCGGTGACGGTCCACACCGTGGCCATGCCTTCGTTCGGGCCGAGGGCGTCTTCACTGCCGGTGAGATAGGTCATCTTGACGTTGACGTTCATCGGGTGCGGCGCCCAGCCGAAGAACACCACGGCTTCTTTGCGGCGCACGGCGCGATCGACGGCGGCGAGCATACCGGCCTCACTGGACTCGACCAACTGGAACTTGCCGAGGCCAAACTGGTTCTTGGCGATCATTGCCTTGATCTGCGTGTTGGCGCCCGAGCCAGGCTCGATGCCGTAGATCTTGCCGCCCAGCTCTTTTTCGAACTTGGCGATGTCGGCGAAGGTTTTCAGGCCTTTGTCGGCCAGATAAGTCGGTACCGCGAGGGTCGCGCGAGCGTCTTTCAGGCTTGGTGCTTCAAGCACTTTGACCTGATTGGCATCGACGAACGGGGTGATGGTCTGCGTCATCAGCGGGTTCCAGTAACCGAGGAACAGGTCGAGGCGCTGATCGCGAATCCCGGCGAAGATGATTTGCTGGGACGCGCTGGTTTGTTTGGTGTTGTAGCCGAGGCCGTCGAGCAGGACCTGGGTCATGGCACTGGTGGCGATCACGTCGGTCCAGTTGACCACGCCCATGCGTACGTTCTGGCACGAGGCGGGTTCGGCCGCCATGACGCTGGCGCTCAAGAAAGCGGTACCGCTGAGTGCAAGAACACAGCTGCTGATCAGTCGTTTCATGTCGGGTTCCTCGGCAGGTCGTTATTGTGAGTTCCGGCATCTGTCGTGCCGGTGATGCAAAGTTACGCAGCTATACGCCCATGAAAGCGCACTGCGGCGACTGGCATTTGCACTGTAGCGACCTGTGCCCTTGAACGCCGACGACAATCGGCGTATCAACGAGCCACGCTACCCTCCCTCTCGTTACCCGCGAATCGAGTGCGCACATGTCCCAGGATTTCTACTTTCTGCTGATGCCGGGGTTCTCCGCCATCGGCTTTATTTCGGCGATCGAACCGCTGCGCGTGGCCAACCGCTTTCGTGGCGAGTTGTACCGCTGGCATGTGTTGAGCGCGGATGGCGGGGCGGTGCTGGCGAGTAACGGCATGTCGGTTAACGCCGATGCGGCGCTGGAGCCGTTGAAGAAAGGCGCGACGCTGTTGGTGGTGGCCGGATTTGAGCCGCTGAAGTTCGCCACGCCCATCCTTGAACACTGGTTGCGGCGGCTGGATAAAGAAGGCGTGACCCTTGGTGCCATCGATACCGGCAGCTTTGTCCTCGCTGAAGCGGGCCTGCTCGATGGCCATCGCCTGACCCTGCACTGGGAAGCCATCGACGCATTCAAGGAATCTTATCCACAGCTCAGCGTGACCCAGGAGCTGTTCGAGATCGACCGCCGGCGAATCACCTCGGCCGGCGGTACGGCTTCTATCGATCTAATGCTCGATCTGATCGCTCAGGCCCATGGCCCGCAACTGGCGATTCAGGTCAGCGAGCAGTTTGTGCTGGGGCGCATCCGTCCGCGCAAAGACCACCAGCGCATGGAAGTCGCCACGCGTTACGGGATCAACAACAAGAAACTGGTGCAGGTGATCGGCGAGATGGAGCAGCACAGCGAGCCGCCGCTGACCACGCTGCAATTGGCAGAATCGATCAAGGTGACGCGGCGGCAACTGGAACGGTTGTTTCGGCTGCATCTGAACGATACGCCGAGCAATTTCTATCTGCGCCTACGCCTGGAAAAGGCCCGGCAGCTACTGCGCCAGACCGACATGAGCGTGCTCGAAGTCAGCATCGCCTGCGGCTTCGAGTCCCCGTCGTACTTCACTCGCAGCTACCGCGCCCGCTTCGCCCGCTGCCCGCGTGAAGACCGGCGTACCGCCCAGGCCTGAAACACACAGAACCCTGTAGGAGTGAGCCTGCTCGCGATAGCGGCATCACATACAACATCTTTGTTGACTGATACACCGCTATCGCGAGCAGGCTCACTCCTACAGTTTGATCGGGTTACTTCTTCACCAACGCCGAACACGCCGCCTTATAAGCCTCATGCTGATACTTGTTCAACGTCCCCGGCAGTTCAAAATTGTGCTTCTTCGCCTGCGCATTGATCGTCTGCGGCGACAACAACGTCACCTCGCAGCCATCGAGCAACTGCAAAATCCCTTCAATCTTGAATGTCGTCGGCCCACCGGCAAACTCACCCTTCTTGCTGCGCTTCTTGATCGCAATCCGGTCAACCGAATTCTCGCGCACAAACGACGCCACCTGCGCCGCGAACAACTTCACGTTGGCCGCTTCGTCATCCTCTTCGAGGGCGATCTTCTTGGTGGCAAGGGGAACGTGGCTCAAGGCCGAACCGTCGAGAGCGGCCACGGCGATGATCGCTTCGCTGCCTTTGATTTCAATGCCGCAGATGTTCATGGGGAATTCCTTGAAGTGAAGGGCGCAGCTTACAGCTCAAGCTGATTGGCGGTGATGCCGAACGCCGCTGCAATTTTCTCGCGTGTCGCTTTACGAGGCTTGGACACCGCTTCCTGTTGAGCAAACGCCGGTTGCGAAATGCCCATGCGGTTGGCGACTTCTTCTTGCGTCAGGTTTAGATATTCGCGCCAGGCCCGAATCGGTGTCGCCCCGTCGACCATGCGGCTAACCACCTCATGGGGGATCAGATCAGGTTTTACTTTCTGTGCAACGTATTGCGCATAGGGAATGACCACGAAGGCCGGTTTGCCCTCGGCGTCGTTGATTATTTGGATGTCAGTAGGTGCGTTCATCGCGTTTTTTGACCTCTTGAATACTGACCACTTTGATTGCGCCGTCCCAGTCGAACATGACCCGATAATTGCCGACTCGCAGTCGGTAAGCGTATTCATGTCCAACCAATGATTTGACGTTGCCGACATCAGGCATGTCAGCGAGCGCCGTGATGGCATCACGAACCTGTCCTTGATGAACGCAGTGCAATTTCAGTAGTTGCTTAACGGCCTTTCGAGTCCAGTGGATGCTGTTCATGGAAGAATATAAGTCTTTTATAAGATTGGCGAATCTTTACTTATATTTTTCGGTTGGCCAACTGGAAACAGATGTCAGCGTATTGCGTGAGAACCCCTCAGATAAAGGCATTCACGCAATACGTGTAGGCAGGCACAGTATCTATTGTAAGAAGAGGAGATTGACGCGATGAAAGCAGAGAGCGAGTCCCGCTTTCATCGGAGTACTTAAGACTATTCCTGCCCAATCGACTCCAAAAACTCCGACCGCTCATCACTCATCCGCGCCACGCAGTCATTCTGCGCGATCGTGAACGCCTTGCTCCCCGCCGTAGCCGGGAATGCCTCAACCGCGCAATCCGCGTCCCGCGTCTTCAGCCACTGCTGCTGTGCGGTTTTGAGTTTGGCGGTGATATCCGCCAGTTGCGTGGCGTTTTTGCCGTACGCGGTCTGCATGCGTTCGGTCAGGCTGGCGTAGTTGTCCTTGAGCAGGTCTTCGGCGGTCGTGCGGCTGTAGGTCGAGCATTCCAGGGTCTGGACGTCGTTTTCGACGGCGTCGCAGGGGTTGTTGTCGGATTCTTCGGCGGCGTGTACGCCGGTCGCAATCAGTGCCAAAGCCAGGAAGATCGATTTCATTGTTGTCGCCGCTCTAATCCAGTGGTGTTTCCAAGATGCCGGAGATTCTGGCTCAAGCTTGCGGGCTTGAACAGGTAGCTGATCGGAGCGTCTGGCGACCCTTTGTCGCGGATTGACGCTTTCGGCAATTCCCCTGTCGTTTTTGCACCCGGTCGCCCCGGCACCGAGGCATATGCTGGCCCCAAAGCGCCGGCAGACGATTCGGCGCATGAATCGCCAATAAGGGGACGCCTGATGAGCCCAGCCGAATTACACGCCGACAGCATCGTTATCGACGGTCTGATCATCGCCAAATGGAACCGCGAGCTGTTTGAAGACATGCGCAAGGGCGGTCTGACGGCGGCCAACTGCACGGTGTCGGTGTGGGAAGGCTTTCAGGCGACCGTGAACAACATCGCTGCCAGCCAGAAGCTGATCCGCGACAACAGCGACCTGGTGATGCCGGTGCGCACCACCGCCGACATCCGCAAAGCCAAGGAGCAGGGCAAAACCGGCATCCTCTTCGGCTTCCAGAATGCCCACGCCTTTGAAGACCAGATCGGCTATGTCGAGGTGTTCAAGCAGCTCGGCGTCGGCATCGTGCAGATGTGCTACAACACCCAGAATCTGGTCGGCACCGGTTGCTACGAGCGTGACGGTGGCCTCTCGGGTTTCGGTCGCGAGATCGTCGCCGAGATGAACCGCGTCGGCGTCATGTGCGACCTGTCTCACGTCGGTTCCAAGACTTCTGAAGAGGTCATCCTCGAATCGAAAAAACCGGTGTGCTATTCCCACTGCCTGCCGTCGGGTCTCAAAGAGCACCCGCGCAACAAGTCCGATGAAGAACTGAAGTTCATTGCCGACCACGGCGGTTTTGTCGGCGTGACCATGTTCGCGCCGTTCCTCGCCAAGGGCATCGATTCGACCATCGACGACTACGCCGAAGCGATCGAATACGTGATGAACATCGTCGGCGAAGACGCCATCGGCATCGGCACCGACTTCACCCAGGGCCACGGCCAGGACTTCTTCGAATACCTGACCCACGACAAGGGCTACGCCCGTCGTCTGACCAGCTTCGGCAAGATCATCAACCCGCTGGGCATCCGCACCGTCGGCGAGTTCCCCAACCTGACCGAAACCCTGCTCAAGCGCGGCCATCCCGAGCGCGTGGTGCGCAAGATCATGGGCGAAAACTGGGTCAACGTCCTCAAGGATGTCTGGGGCGAATAAGCCACCGCACTTCTGAATCCTTTCCCCCGGCCGTCCGCGCCGGGGGCAACACACAAAATTTTCTGGAGTTAAGTTTCCATGGCCAAGATCGCCCCGCAATTGCCAATCGAAGTCGACAGCGAGACCGGTGTCTGGACCTCCGACGCCCTGCCGATGCTCTACGTGCCGCGTCACTTCTTCGTCAACAACCACATGGGCATCGAAGAGGTTTTGGGCGCTGAGGCCTACGCAGAAATCCTCTACAAGGCCGGCTACAAATCTGCTTGGCACTGGTGCGAAAAAGAAGCCGAATGCCACGGCCTGGAAGGCGTCGCGGTGTTCGAGCACTACATGAAACGCCTGTCGCAACGCGGCTGGGGCCTGTTCAAGATCCAGGACATCGACCTCGACAAAGGCACCGCCAGCGTCAAGCTCGAACACTCGGCATTCGTCTATGTGTACGGCAAGGTCGGGCGCAAGGTCGACTACATGTTCACCGGTTGGTTTGCCGGGGCCATGGATCAGATCCTTGAAGCGCGTGGCAGCAAGATTCGCACCGTTGCCGAGCAAGTCTACGGTGGCTCCGAAGAAGGCCACGACGACGGCCTGTTCACCGTCAAGCCGTTGTAAGTCGAGGAACCCGCCATGGCTTTCGAAGCAATGTTCCAGCCGATCCAGATCGGCAAACTGACCATCCGCAACCGCGTGCTCAGCACCGCGCACGCCGAGGTCTACGCGACTGACGGTGGCATGACCACCGACCGCTATGTGAAGTATTACGAAGAGAAAGCCAAGGGCGGCATCGGCCTGGCGATCTGTGGCGGCTCCTCCGTGGTCGCCATCGACAGCCCGCAGGAATGGTGGAGCTCGGTCAACCTGTCGACCGACCGAATCATTCCGCACTTCCAGAATCTGGCCGACGCCATGCACAAGCATGGCGCCAAGATCATGATTCAGATTACCCACATGGGCCGGCGCTCGCGCTGGGACGGCTTCAACTGGCCGACCCTGATGTCGCCGTCGGGGATCCGTGAACCGGTGCACCGCGCCACTTGCAAAACCATCGAGCCGGAAGAAATCTGGCGGGTCATCGGCAACTACGCCCAGGCCGCGCGCCGGGCCAAGGCCGGTGGTCTTGACGGCGTTGAACTGTCGGCGGTGCACCAGCACATGATCGACCAGTTCTGGAGCCCGCGCGTCAACAAGCGCACCGACGAATGGGGCGGCACCTTCGAAGGCCGGATGAAGTTTGGTCTGGAAGTGCTGAAAGCCGTGCGCGCTGAGGTCGGTGATGACTTCTGCGTCGGCATGCGTCTGTGCGGTGACGAGTTTCACCCGGACGGCTTGTCCCACGAGGACATGAAGCAGATCGCCAAGTATTACGACGACACCGGCATGCTCGACTTCATCGGCGTCGTCGGCTCGGGTTGTGACACCCACAACACCCTGGCCAACGTGATTCCGAACATGAGTTATCCACCGGAGCCGTTCCTGCATCTGGCCGCCGGGATCAAGGAAGTGGTCAAGGTGCCGGTGCTGCACGCACAGAACATCAAGGACCCGAACCAGGCTACGCGGATTCTTGAAGGCGGTTACGTCGACATGGTCGGCATGACCCGTGCGCACATCGCTGACCCGCACCTGATTGCCAAGATCAAGATGGGCCAGATCGACCAGATCAAACAGTGCGTCGGCGCCAACTATTGCATCGACCGCCAGTACCAAGGTCTGGACGTGCTGTGCATCCAGAACGCCGCGACCTCCCGTGAATACATGGGCGTGCCGCACATCATCGAGAAATCCACCGGGCCGAAACGCAAAGTGGTCATCGTCGGTGCCGGCCCTGCCGGCATGGAAGCCGCACGCGTTGCCGCCGAGCGTGGCCACGACGTGACCCTGTTCGAGAAGAAAGAATTCATCGGTGGGCAAATCACCACCGCATCGAAAGCACCGCAGCGCGACCAGATCGCCGGCATCACCCGCTGGTTCCAGCTGGAACTGGCGCGGCTGAAAGTCGATCTGCGCCTGGGCACGGCGGCTGATGCCGACACCATCATGGACTTGCGTCCGGACGTGGTGGTGCTGGCGGTCGGCGGGCATCCGTATCTGGAACAGAACGAACACTGGGGCGCTGCCGAAGGGCTGGTGGTCAGCAGCTGGGACGTGCTCGACGGCAAGGTCGCGCCGGGCAAGAACGTGCTGGTCTACGACACCATTTGCGAGTTCACCGGGATGTCGGTCGCAGACTTCCTCGCCGACAAGGGCAGCCAGGTCGAGATCGTCACCGACGACATCAAACCGGGCGTGGCCATCGGCGGTACGTCGTTCCCGACCTACTACCGCAGCATGTACCCGAAAGAAGTGATCATGACCGGCGACATGATGCTGGAAAAGGTCTACCGCGAAGGCGACAAGCTGGTCGCGGTACTGGAGAACGAATACACCGGCGCCAAAGAGGAACGGGTGGTCGACCAGGTGGTGGTGGAGAACGGCGTGCGTCCGGATGAGGAAATCTACTACGCGCTCAAAGAGGGTTCGCGCAACAAGGGCCAGATCGACGTCGAAGCGTTGTTCGCGATCCAGCCGCAACCTTCGCTGAGCGAGACGGGCGACGGCTACTTGCTGTTCCGCATCGGCGACTGCGTGGCGCAGCGCAATACCCACGCCGCGATCTATGACGCACTGCGGCTCTGCAAGGATTTCTAAGGGCTAGTGAACCGATCGTTCCCACGCTCTGCGTGGGAATGCCGCAATGGACGCTCTGCGTCCGCTTGGGACGCGGAGCGTCCCGGGATGCATCCCCACGCAGAGCGTGGGAACGATCATTGAACGCCGTGTTTCTCCAGGTTGTACTGGTGGGAGCTTCACCATGTTGAACACCCTTCTTCCAATCCTGTTGTTCGCAGCTATCGGCCTTGGTGTCCTCGGCGCGTTGCGGCGGGTGGCCATGTGGCGTCGGGGCCGGGCCTCGAAGGTCGATCTGATCGGCGGCCTGTTCGCCATGCCCAAGCGTTACATGGTCGATTTGCACCATGTCGTCGCGCGGGACAAATACATCGCCAACACCCACGTGGCCACGGCCGGCGGTGCGGTGGCGTCGATTGTGCTGGCGCTGCTGGTGCACGGTTTCGGCCTGCATAACCGCATTCTCGGTTACGCCTTGCTGCTGATGACGGCGGTGATGTTCGTCGGCGCGATCTTCGTTTATCTGCGTCGGCGCAACCCGCCGGCACGGCTGTCGAAAGGCCCGTGGATGCGCCTGCCGAAAAGTTTGCTGGCATTCTCCGCGTCGTTCTTTTTGCTGACTCTTCCGGTGGCTGGAATTCTGCCGGAGAACTTTGGCGGTTGGGTGCTCGCGGTCATTCTGGGGATCGGTGTGTTGTGGGGCGTGTCGGAACTGTTCTTCGGCATGACCTGGGGCGGGCCGATGAAACACGCCTTTGCCGGTGCTTTGCACCTGGCTTGGCACCGTCGCGCTGAACGATTTGGCGGCGGTCGTTCCACGGGCCTGAAGCCTTTGGATCTCAATGATCCTTCAGCGCCGTTGGGTGTTGAGAAACCCGTAGATTTCACCTGGAATCAGTTGCTCGGTTTCGACGCCTGCGTGCAGTGCGGCAAGTGCGAAGCCGCATGCCCGGCCTTCGCCGCCGGCCAGCCGCTGAACCCGAAAAAACTCATTCAAGACATGGTCGTCGGCCTCGCTGGCGGTACCGATGCGAAATTCGCCGGCAGCCCGTATCCCGGCAAACCCATTGGCGAACACAGCGGCAATCCGCATCAACCGATCGTCAACGGTCTGGTCGACGCCGAAACCCTCTGGTCGTGCACCACCTGCCGCGCCTGCGTCGAGGAATGCCCGATGATGATCGAGCACGTCGACGCCATCGTCGACATGCGCCGCCATCTGACCCTGGAAAAAGGCGCGACCCCGAACAAGGGCGCCGAAGTTCTCGAAAACCTCATCGCCACCGACAACCCTGGCGGTTTCGCCCCGGGCGGGCGGATGAACTGGGCGGCGGACTTGAACCTCAATCTGCTCAGCGAAAAGAAATCCACCGACGTGCTGTTCTGGGTTGGCGACGGTGCGTTTGACATGCGTAACCAACGCACTCTGCGCGCGTTCGTCAAAGTGCTGAAAGCGGCGAAAATCGACTTCGCCGTACTCGGCCTTGAAGAGCGTGACAGCGGCGACGTCGCTCGGCGTCTCGGCGATGAAGCGACCTTCCAGTCGCTCGCCAAACGCAACATCCAGACCTTGGCCAAATATAGCTTCAAGCGCATCGTCACCTGCGATCCGCACAGCTTTCACGTGCTGAAAAACGAGTACGGCGCGTTCGACGGTAACTACCTGGTGCAGCATCACAGCACTTACATGGCGGAAATCATTCAGGCCGGTGCGCTGAACCTCGGTCAGCACAAAGGCAACAGCGTGACCTATCACGATCCGTGCTACCTCGGTCGCTATAACGGCGAGTACGAAGCGCCGCGTGAAGTGCTGCGCGCGCTGGGTATCGAAGTCAAAGAAATGCAACGTTCCGGCTTCCGTTCGCGCTGCTGCGGCGGCGGTGGCGGGGCGCCGATCACTGATATTCCGGGCAAGCAACGGATTCCCGACATGCGCATGGAGGACATCCGCGAGACCGGCGCCGAACTGGTGGCCGTGGGTTGTCCACAATGCACGGCGATGCTCGAAGGCGTAGTCGAACCGCGTCCGCTGATCAAGGACATTGCCGAACTGGTGGCCGACGCGCTGCTCGAAGACGCCGCGCCGAGCAAGCCTGCGACCCCGGCCAAACGTGAACCAGCGGAGGCCCACTGATGAGCGACATTATCCGCCGCGACCCGCGCGCCGAATGGATTGCACGTAACCGTCTGCACCCGCTGCACGCGGCGATGCAACCGGCGCAGCACAGCTGGATGGGGCCGAATGGCGTCATCCGCAAGAATCTGCACGGCATGGGTTTTATCGGCCCCAACGGCATCAAACGGATCGATCGCAGCGGCGCGCAGCAGGGCGGGGCGGTAAAACGTTCCGCTGCTGTCGAAGTGCAATTGCCGCTGCATCAAGTGCCGGCCCCGGCGTTTTACATCAGCGTGGTGCCGGACATGGTCGGTGGCCGCTTGAGTAGCCATGACCGCGATTTGCTTGGCCTCGCCCATCAACTCGCCGGCGAGAATGGCGCGGTGTTGGCGGTGGTCTTTGGTGAACATAAGGAAAACGCGTTCGCTACTGCTGGCGTGGATCGTTTGTTGGTGCTCGAAGGTGAAGCCTTCAGCGGTTATGCACCGGAGCAGCGCGTGCAAGGTTTGCGTGCTGTGGATAACCAGTTCAATCCGCGTCACTGGCTGCTACCGGACAGTCGCAGCGGTGGCGGCGAACTCGGTCGACGCTTCGCCGCTGCACTGGGTGAACGCCCGGCGACGCGGGTCTGGCAGGTCAAGGATGAAGAGTGCATCGGCCGCGCCGGTGCTGGCTTGCAGGATCTTGCACGTCCGCTCGCGCGGTTGATTCTGGCGTCGGCGGAATGTGCCGAGCCGGTCAGCGAAACCCGTCATGAAGCGTTGCCAGTGGAGTTATCCACAAGCGTCGCCCGTAGCCTGTCGCGGATCGAAGATCTTGGCGCGGTGGCGGTCGACCCGGCAGCGATTCCGATGGCCGAAGCGGAGTTCATTTTCTCCGGCGGTAACGGCGTCAAGGACTGGGCGCTGTTCCACGAAACGGCTGCCGCACTCGGCGCCACCGAAGGCGCATCGCGGGTGGCGGTGGACGATGGCTTTATGGCGCGTGATCGCCAGGTCGGCGCGTCCGGTACTTGGGTCACCGCGCGGGTGTATGTCGCTGTGGGTATCTCCGGGGCGATCCAGCATTTGCAGGGCATTGGCGCCTGCGACAAGGTCGTGGCGATCAACCTCGATCCCGGTTGCGACATGATCAAACGCGCCGACCTCTCGGTGATCGGCGAAAGCGCAGAGATTCTTCAAGCCTTGATCGCGGCGGTGGCGGCTTACCGCAACGACGCCAAGCGCGATGCGGCTTAAGGAAACGCTATGAACACGAACGTTATCAGTCTGGTTTCAATCGGCGCTCACCCGACCTCCGGCCGGCCACGTCGCGCCGAGCAAGATGCCCGCGCTGTGGAGTTGGGCCTGCAACTCGCTGGGGATAACCTGCAAGTGCTGCATGCCGGCGATGTTGCCGAACCGGCGTTGCGCGCCTATCTGGGCATGGGCCTGGAGCAAATGCATGTGCTTGAGCAACCGACAGGTGCTGACGCGTTGCCGGCGCTGACCGCGTATCTGCGCGATGCAGGGGCGCAAGTGGTGCTGACTGGCAGCCAGGCCGAAACCGGTGAAGGCTCGGGGATGTTGCCGTTTCTGCTCGCCGAAGGTTTGGGCTGGCCGCTGGTGGTTGGGTTGGCGCAGGTTGAGTCGATCAATGATGGATCGGCGTTGGTACTGCAGGCTTTGCCGCGTGGGCAACGACGTCGCTTGAAGGTGAAACTGCCGTTTCTGGCGACTGTGGATAACGCTGCGCCGAAACCTCGGCAGAGTGCTTACGGCCCGGCGCGGCGAGGGGTACTGGAGGCTGACGACGTTGAAGTTATCGATGATGAACTTCTGTCCGTCGCGACCCTGCAACCGGCCAAACCACGGCCAAAACGCCTGAAAGTGATCAAAGCCAAAAGCGGTGCTGACCGGATGAAAGCCGCTACGGCGAAAGCCAGTGGCGGCGGTGGGCAAGTGCTCAAAGGCGTTACTCCACAGGCCGGTGCCGAAGCCATCCTCAAACTCCTTATCGAAGAAGGCGTCGTCCGCTGACACCGCTGACACCGCTGACACCGCTGACACCGCTGACACCGCTGATCCTCTGTAGGAGCTGAGCTTGCTCGCGAAGACGGTGTGTCAGTCGGCGGATGTGTCGACTGACACACCGCTTTCGCGAGCAAGCTCAGCTCCTACAAGTCATTTGTTGACATGAAAAATCCCCGGCATTCCTTTGCGATCAGCTTCAACCACAGGTTAAAACACCCGCTCAAACCCCCGAGGAGTCAAGTGAATGACCGTTGAGTTTCGACCTGCCCGGCGCACGGATGCGCGCGACATTGCGCGTTTGTTTCAGATCTCTTCGGAGGGTGCTTCGGACTACATCTGGAGCCAATTGGCGGAGCCGGGTGAGGCATTGCTCGATGTCGGTGAGCGGCGCTATGCCCGCGATGATGTGGATTTTTCCTGGCAGAACTGCCTGATCGCTGAGGCCGATGGCCGCGTGGTTGGCATGATGCACAGTTACGTCACGCGCGAAGATCCAGACCCGACCCCGCCCACCGATCCCGTGCTGGCGCCATACGCCGACATGGAAGTGGCGGACACGCTGTACATCTCCAGCCTCGCGCTGCACGAAGGTTGGCGCAATCAAGGGTTGGGCGTGCGCTTCCTCCAGCATGCCCAGGCCCGCGCCGATCAGCTCGCGCTCAAAGGTCTGAGCCTGATCGACTACGCCGCCAACACCGGCGCCCGCCGCTTCTATGAGCGGCATGGCTTCGGCATCGTCAAAACCTGCCAAGTGGTTCCGCATCCGATGATCCGGGTGACGGGCGAGGCCTACTTGATGCACCGAGCATGAATCCGGTTATCCACTGACGAGGGTTTACACACAATCCCTGTTGGTCAGTCTGTGGATAACGTGTTCACCCCTCGCTGCAAGTCATGTCTGCCGTGGCTTGCGGGCCGCAGATCAAAAAACAACCAGCTTAAGTTACGGTTTTTACGGGATTTTTCTGCGGGATAACTGCGTAAGTTACCCCCGATCTCTGTTGGCGCTTCTGTGGATAAGATGTTCGCTAACCCCTGAGAGCTATATACAACGCGGCTTTCAGAGAGTTGGTCAATAACTGATCAATTCGCGCTTTTGACTCGATGAATTGTCCGTAGGGCCTGGTATTTCGCAGTCTTAAGGGCTTTTCCACAGCAGACATAAAGTTACCCCCGATCTCTGTTGGTGCTTCTGTGGATAAGGTGTTTGCCTTCCGCTGAAAGCCACGAATGGCGTGGCTTGCAGGCTGTTGATCAAAAAGCGATCAATGTGTTTTCAAAACCGTACTTCTGGATAAGTCACGGTTTTTCTTTGCAAATCAGTGGGATATTTTTCGAGTCATCCACAGTTGTCCCCATTTGCTGTGGGTGGGTGTGTGGATAACTTGTTTGCGGAAGGCTGGGGGGGCTTGGTGGGTATGGGGTGGGGGGTGGTTGATCAGAAATTGTGCAATCTGGCTTTAGGGGTGTGGTATTTGTGAGGACGCCTTCGCGAGCAAGCCCGCTCCCACAGGTGGAACGCATTCCACCTGTAGGAGCTGCCGAAGGCTGCGATCTTTTGATCTTGCTCAGCCCTGAACCGGGACACCTTTGAGGTAAGGCGCAGGCTCAGCCCCAAGGTTGTTCAGCAAGCGCTCGCTGTACCAATCCACGAAGTTGACCACACCAAACTCATAGGTCTTCGAATAAGGCCCAGGCTGATACGCCGTCGAGTTGATCCCGCGCTGGTTCTCCTCAGCCAGACGCCGATCCTGATCATTGGTCGCATCCCACACCTGACGCATGCGATCAACATCGTAATCAACACCCTCAACCGCATCCTTGTGCACGATCCACTTGGTGGTGACCATGGTTTCCTGCGCGCTGATCGGCCACACGGTGAAAACGATGATGTGGTCGCCCATGCAGTGGTTCCACGAGTGCGGCAGGTGCAGGATGCGCATCGAGCCGAGATCCGGATTCTTGATCCGGCCCATCAGTTTCGCGCAGCCCTGTTTGCCGTCGAGGGTCATCGACACGGTGCCTTTGAGCAGCGGCATGCGCACGATGCGGTTGCGCAGGCCGAAACTGGCGTGGGCGTAAGGGATCTTCTCGGCTTCCCAGGCAGCGGCGGAGGCGGCGACGTGATCCTTGAACGCCTGATCGGCGCGCGGGTCGGTGACGTCGTCCCATTCCAGCAGGGTTTTCAGCAGTTCCGGGTGCGACGCGTTGCAGTGGTAGCACTCGCGGTTGTTTTCCAGCACCAGTTTCCAGTTGGCCTTTTCCATCAAGGTGGTGGTGATCGCCACCTTGGTGTTCTCCATGTCGTACGGTTCCATGTAATGGTTCAGCGTCGACAGGAAGTCAACAATGGCCGGCGGGTTCTCCGCCAGGCTGATAAAGATATAGCCGCCGGCGGTCTTCACGTTGACTGGTTTGAGGCCGTACTGCTTCATGTCGAAGTCGGCGCCCATTTCGGTGCCGGCGAACAACAGGCGACCGTCCAGTTCGTACGTCCACTGGTGATAGTGGCAGACCAGTTTGGCGACCTTGCCCTTCTCGCTGGTGCACAGGCGCGAGCCACGGTGGCGGCAGACGTTGTGGAACGCGTGCACGACGCCTTCGGCACCTCGGATGACGATGATCGGGTTCTTGCCGATCTGCAGCGTCAGGTAGTTGCCCTTGGCCGGAATTTCGCAGGTCATGCCGGCAATCAACCACTCTTTCTGGAAGATCTCCTGCATGTCGATATCGAAGAGTCGTTCATCGCTGTAGAAAGGTTGTGGCAGCGAAAACGTGCGCTCGCGCTCCTGGAGCATTTGCGCGGTGGCCTTGCGTGCGGGTTCCAGCGGATCGCCCAGGCTGATTTTTGCGGTGACGTCCATCGATGTGATCCTCATGGCCCTCTACGTGGCCGGCGAATGTGGCTAATCAGGGGTGCTGCAAAGTGGCTACGCAAGGTGTAAAGAATCTGTCTTGGTGTTGGGGCGAGTGTGGGCCCGGCGCGGGGCGCAACCTTATCCATGGGCGACATGATGCAATCTGTTCCCGACGCGCAACCCCCGGTGGTTGGGGGCTGGTCGCGATAAGTATGCCGATGTCGCGGATAGGTAAACGGGCGGTTCGCGCTATACGCAGAATCGCCGACATGAGGCCGACAGTCGGCCGTGGAGAACAGCATGTCCAACAGCTTCCTGAATCCGGTCACCACCCAGACCTGGGCCAATGGCCGACACATCGTCCGTTGCGTCAAAGTCATCCAGGAAACCTGGGACGTGCGCACCTTCTGTTTCATGGCCGACCAGCCGATCCTGTTCTTCTTCAAGCCCGGGCAATTCGTGACCCTGGAGCTGGAAATCGAAGGCCAGCCGATCATGCGTTCGTACACCATTTCCAGTTCGCCGTCGGTGCCATACAGCTTTTCGGTGACGATCAAACGGGTGCCGGGCGGCAAGGTCTCGAACTGGTTGCACGACACGCTGCATGAAGGGCAAGAGTTGGCGGTGCACGGGCCGGTCGGGCTGTTCAACGCCATCGACTTCCCGAGCCCGAAAGTCCTCTATCTGAGCGGCGGCGTCGGTATCACGCCGTGCATGTCGATGGCGCGCTGGTTCTACGACACCAACGCCAACGTCGACATGACCTTTATCCACAGCGCGCGCTCGCCGAAAGACATCATTTACCACCGCGAGCTGGAGCACATGGCGTCGCGGATCGACAACTTCAGCCTGCACCTGATTTGTGAAAAGCACGGCCTGGGTGAGCCGTGGGCCGGTTATCGCGGTTACCTGAACCACAAGATGCTGGAACTGATGGTGCCGGACTTCCTTGAGCGCGAAGTGTTCTGCTGCGGGCCGACGCCGTACATGAATGCGGTCAAGCGGTTGCTGGAAGTGGCTGGTTACGACATGTCGCGTTATCACGAGGAATCGTTCGGTGCTACGCCACCGGAAGCGCGTGCCGATGCGGTGGAGCAAGCCGAGCAGGCAGCCGATGCACCGGAAATCGATATCGCCGATCTGCATCAGGTCGAGTTCACCTCGTCCGGCAAGAGCATCCGAGTGGCACCGGGCGAGACCGTGCATGCGGCGGCGGCCAAACTTGGGTTGATGATTCCGAAAGCCTGCGGGATGGGGATTTGCGGGACGTGCAAAGTGCTGAAGCTGGGCGGCGAGGTGGAGATGGAGCACAACGGCGGGATTACCGAGGACGATGAGGCCGAAGGGTTCATCCTGTCGTGCTGCAGTGTGCCTAAAGGTGATGTGCGTATCGAATTCTAATGGGCGACGCCATTCCAATGTGGGAGCGGGCTTGCTCGCGAAAGCGCTGTGTCATTCAACGGTGATGTTGGCTGATTCGACGCCTTCGCGAGCAAGCCCGCTCCCACAGGGGTTATGCGTTTTAATCGATGAACAGGTCGGGCATCAGGGTTGTGGTGCTGCCCGGTTCAAAGCGGTAATGATCAAATTCAGTCACGCCGCTCTCGCGCAAAATTTCTTCATCGATCAATAGCCGCCCGGTGATCTGCCGATCGCGGCTATCCAGAATCACATGCGCCGCATCCGCCATGATCGCTGGCGTTCGCGCCTGCTTGAACGACTCCCGGTTCCCCAGCTGAAACTCAATCGCCGCCGTGGCAATCATCGTCTGCGGCCATAACGAATTCACGCTGATTCCGTACGCGGCAAACTCCTCACTCATCCCCAGCGTCAGCATGCTCATGCCGTACTTGGTCACGGTGTACGGGCTGAACTGCGCGAACCATTTGTTCGCCAGATTCAGCGGTGGCGACAGATTGAGGATGTGTCCCGAGGATTTCTTCAGATAGGGCAGGGCGGCCTGGCTGCACAGCAGCACCGCGCGGGTGTTGATCTGGTGCATCAGGTCGAAGCGTTTGAGCTCGATGTGTTGCACACCAGTGAGTTTGATTGCCCCGGCGTTGTTTACCAGCGCATCGATGCCGCCGAAATGTTCGTTGGCCTGGGCCAGTGCCTGGCGCACGCCATCCTCATCACGCACATCCACCTGCAACGCCAACGCCTTGCCGCCCGCCGCTTCGACTTCAGCGGCGACGCTGTGGATGGTGCCGGGCAGTTTGGCGTGGGGTTCGGCGCTTTTCGCCGCAATCACGATATTGGCCCCGTCCCTCGCGGCACGCAGCGCAATCTCACGGCCAATGCCACGGCTGGCGCCGGTGATGAACAGGGTTTTGCCTTGTAACGACATGCCGATGCTCCTGCTTATTGTTATATGAGCGAAGGGCTCGACAGACAATGTAGACCAAGCAGATCAGGTAACGCTGTCTCCGCCATGATCGTTCCCACGCTCCGCGTGGGAATGCAGCCGTCGACGCTCCGCGTCATAGCGGTGCTCAGCTTTACGTCTATGGTGAGGCTGGAACGCGGAGCGTCCCGAGAGGCATTCCCACGCGGAGCGTGGGAATGATCAGTGCGGAGGTCGGGCGGACTCAATTTGCTCGTTCCCATGCTCCGCGTGGTAATGCAGCCCGGGACGCTCTGCGTCCCATCAATACCAGCACTGAACCTCAATCAGCCCCGGCATTCCCGCGTAGTCCTTGGCACTCGAATAACGCCAATGCTCTGGCAAGTCCACATACCCGCGTTTCACTGGATTGTTGTGGATGTATTCAAGCTTCTGACGCATCACCGATTCGCTGTAGACCATTTCTGCGTGTGAACCTTCCTGCCACAACTGGTACACCCGATCCTGCTTATGTGCGCGTTTGCTAAAGCGCAGACGTTTCAGGGCTTTGTCGGCACCTTTGCTTTGCAGATCATCGATTATTTGTCGCGCGGTGAAAGATTTGAATTGGCTGAGGCATTTACTCAGGTCGGGCGCCTGAGCGACGAAGTGAAGATGGTTTTCCAGAATCACGTAGCCGTACAGCTTCAAGTCATGGTGGGTCTGTTGATAACGCCAGCAGTTGAGCAGGTGGTCGACGATGTACGGGCGGATGAATAACGGCAACCACTCCATGATCGTGCAAGTCAGGAAATGCGGTTTGTCGGTTTCAGTAATGGTGTAGCGGCTGCGGCCCATGGGATTCTTCCTTGAATCTTGCGGTGCGACGGGAATGGAACGCGGAGCGTCCCGGGAGGCGTTTCCACGCAGAGCGTGGGAACGATCAGGGTGAGGCGGGTGGGATGATCGCGCTAGAAGAGAAGTCTGGTATTACGGTGGGAAAAGTCATCCTCGGCCGAAGATCGTTCCCACGCTCTGCGTGGGAATGCAGCCATTGACGCTCTGCGTCATAGAGGTGTTTAGCGTCTGGGGGATGGAACGCGGAGCGTCCCGGGAGGCGTTCCCACGCGGAGCGTGGGAACGATCAGTGCGCTGGCGTCAGGTCAGGCGGACATGACTTCGCGGATGTCGCGGGCGAGTTCGCGGACGCGTTCTTCTTCGGTGTCCCAGGAGCACATGAAGCGTGCGCCGCCCTTGCCTATGAAGGTGTAGAAACGCCAGTTCTTCGCGGTCAGGGCGGCGATGGCCGGTTCTGACAGTTGCAGGAACACGCCGTTGGCCTGCACCGGGAACATCAGTTCGACGCCTGGGATGTCGCTGACCAGTTCAGCGAGCAACTGCGCGCAGTGGTTGGCGTGGCGCGCATATTTCAGCCAGGCGTCGGTTTCGAGGATGCCGACCCACGGTGCCGAGAGGAAACGCATTTTCGATGCCAGTTGCCCGGCCTGCTTGCAGCGATAATCGAAGTCTTCCGCCAGTTTGTGGTTGAAGAACAGGATCGCTTCACCCACGGCCATGCCGTTTTTGGTGCCGCCAAAGCACAGCACATCGACACCGGCCTTCCAGGTCAGATCCGCTGGCGAGCAGCCGAGGAAGGCGCAGGCGTTGGAGAAGCGCGCGCCGTCCATGTGCAGGTGCAGGCCCAGTTCCTTGCAAGTGGCGCTGATGGCGCGAACTTCTTCCGGGGTGTAGACGCTGCCGACTTCGGTGGCTTGGGTCAGGGTGACCACGCGCGGTTTCGGGTAGTGGATGTCTTGACGCTTGAGCGCGACTTCGCGGATCGACTGCGGGGTGATCTTGCCGTTTTCAGTGCCGGCGATCAGCAGTTTCGAGCCGTTGGAGAAGAATTCCGGGGCGCCGCATTCGTCGGTTTCGACGTGGGCGGTTTCCGAGCAGATCACGCTGTGGTAACTCTGGCACAGCGACGACAGGGCCAGCGAGTTGGCGGCGGTGCCGTTGAAGGCGAAGAACACTTCGCAGTCGGTTTCAAACAATTGGCGGAAATGGTCGGACGCGCGCGCGGTCCATTCATCGTCGCCATAAGCGCGCTGGTGGCCGTGGTTGGCCTGTTCCATGGCAGCCCAGGCTTCAGGGCAGATACCGGAATAGTTGTCGCTGGCGAATTGTTGGCTCTTGTCGGTCATGGCCGGCTTCCGTGGTCGAGACTCTTGTGAAGGCTCGTGGTCAATGATGGTGCGCACTTTACCGAAGATCTTCCGGGGAGCACACGAGATGTCGCTGTCTGAACATTACAAGGATGCAGGCCGATTATGCACCTGAGAAAACGCGACGGCGCGCTGGATCTGCTCAAGTGGCTGGCGCTGCTGAGCATGTTGCTCGATCACCTGCGATATGTCGGGTTCTCCGCCGATTGGCTTTACGTACCGGGGCGGCTGGCGTTTCCGTGGTTTTGTCTGGCGATGGCGGCGAATCTTTCGCGCGATGGTTCGCGGAAGATGGAATGGCGCTATCTGGGGTGGTTGTTGCTGTTCAGTGCGGTGAGCGAGATTCCGTATCGGTTGTACATTCCCGAGCCGGATACGTTGAATGTGATGCCGACGCTGGCGCTGGGCTTGCTGGTGGCGCGGGGCTGGCAGGATCCATCGGTGATGTCGCGATTGCTCGGTGTTGCTGCGTTGGTGCTGGCGATGGTTTTCCCGGAGCGGCTGATGTTCGGGTTCTTCGGTGTTTTGTTGCCGCTGGCGATGCTGCTGGTGTTTCGTCTGCCGTGGTATTTCAGCCTGTTGCCGGGATTGGTATGCCTCGCAGCGAATCAATGGCAAGTGCTTTACGACTCGGCGAGGTTTGGCAGTAGCGTGGCCATTCTTGGGATTGCCGCGTGTCTGTTTGCGCCACTGCTCGGAATGTTCCTGTTGCGACATGAGCGACATCTCCAGCCACCGCCAATGCGGCGCTGGGCTTACGCCCTTTATCCCGCGCATTTCCTCCTGCTAATCGCGGTTCGCGCGGCATACACCTAACCCCTGTGGGAGCGAGCCTGCTCGCGAAATCGGTCTGTCAGCCAACTTCTATGTCGGATGTGCCGGCCTCTTCGCGAGCAGGCTCGCTCCCACAGGGGATCTCCACGGATTCGAGGGATACGTTCGACCGGGCATTTCGAGGCATGTCGTAAACGCACCTTTGCGTGGCGTCCGCAGGCATTTGAGCTGTCTGCGCCGGTCATACCATCGGCATCAAAGGGCACTGCCGTGATTGCCGGTGCCTTACCGAGACGAATGGCGCACAGATGCCGCTGGGAGAGACGCGATGTTCAGCAAGCAAGACCAGATCCAGGGTTACGACGATGCACTGCTGGCGGCGATGAATGCCGAGGAGCAACGTCAGGAAGATCACATCGAGCTGATCGCGTCAGAGAACTACACCAGCAAACGCGTGATGGAAGCGCAAGGCAGTGGCCTGACCAACAAATACGCCGAAGGCTATCCGGGCAAGCGCTACTACGGTGGCTGCGAGCACGTCGATAAAGTCGAAGCACTGGCCATCGAACGCGCCAAGCAACTGTTCGGCGCCGATTACGCCAACGTCCAGCCACATTCCGGTTCATCGGCCAATAGCGCTGTTTATCTGGCACTGATCCAGCCGGGCGACACCATCCTCGGCATGAGCCTGGCCCACGGCGGTCACCTGACCCACGGCGCCAAAGTGTCGTCCTCGGGCAAGCTCTACAACGCTGTGCAGTACGGCATCAACACCGACACCGGTTTGATCGATTACGACGAAGTCGAACGTCTCGCCGTCGAATCCAAGCCGAAAATGATCGTCGCCGGTTTCTCTGCCTACTCGAAGACCCTCGACTTCCCACGCTTCCGCCAGATCGCTGACAAGGTCGGCGCGCTGCTCTTCGTCGACATGGCCCACGTCGCCGGTCTGGTCGCTGCCGGTCTGTACCCAAATCCGCTGCCGTACGCCGACGTGGTCACCACCACCACGCACAAAACCCTGCGCGGCCCACGTGGCGGGCTGATCCTGGCCAAGTCCAACGAAGAGATCGAGAAAAAGCTCAACGCCGCCGTATTCCCCGGCGCTCAGGGCGGCCCGCTGATGCACGTCATCGCCGGTAAAGCCGTGTGCTTCAAGGAAGCGCTGGAGCCGGGCTTCAAGGCTTATCAGCAACAAGTGATCGACAACGCTCAGGCGATGGCCAGCGTGTTTATCAAACGTGGCTACGATGTAGTGTCCGGCGGTACCGACAACCACTTGTTCCTGGTCAGCCTGATCCGTCAGGGCCTGACCGGTAAAGACGCCGACGCCGCCCTTGGCCGTGCGCACATCACCGTCAACAAGAACGCCGTGCCGAACGACCCGCAATCGCCGTTCGTGACCTCGGGCCTGCGCATCGGCACCCCGGCCGTCACTACGCGCGGTTTCAAGGTGACCCAGTGCGAAGTGTTGGCTGGCTGGATCTGCGACATCCTCGACAACCTCGGTGATGCCGATGTCGAAGCCAATGTTGCCCAGCAAGTGTCGGCCCTGTGCGCAGACTTCCCGGTTTATCGCTGAGTGTTCTGGAGTAACTGACTATGCAACGCTATTCGGGCTTCGGCCTCTTCAAACACTCCCTCAGCCACCACGAAAACTGGCAGCGCATGTGGCGCACACCGACGCCGAAAAAGGTCTACGACGTGGTCATCGTCGGCGGCGGCGGGCACGGTCTGGCGACTGCTTATTACCTGGCGAAAGAACACGGCATCACCAACGTCGCCGTGGTCGAGAAGGGCTGGCTGGGCGGCGGTAACACCGCGCGCAACACCACCATCGTGCGCTCCAACTACCTGTGGGACGAGTCGGCGCACCTTTACGAACACGCGATGAAATTGTGGGAAGGCCTGTCACAGGATCTCAACTACAACGTGATGTTCTCCCAGCGTGGCGTCCACAACCTGTGCCACACCCTGCAGGACATCCGTGACTCCGAGCGTCGGGTCAGCGCCAACCGCCTCAATGGCGTCGATGGCGAACTGCTCAACGCCAAGCAAGTGGCTGACGAGATTCCGTACCTCGACTGCTCGAAAAACACCCGCTACCCGGTGATGGGCGCAACCGTTCAGCGTCGCGGCGGCGTCGCCCGTCACGATGCCGTGGCCTGGGGTTTTGCCCGTGCCGCCGACGCCTTGGGCGTGGACTTGATTCAGCAGACCGAAGTGATCGGTTTCCGCAAGGAAAACGGCGTGTGCATCGGTGTTGAAACCAACAAGGGTTTCATCGGCGCCAAGCGCGTCGGTGTGGTCACCGCTGGTAACTCCGGACACATGGCCAAACTCGCCGGTTTCCGTCTGCCGATCGAATCCCACCCGCTGCAAGCGCTGGTGTCCGAGCCG
This sequence comes from Pseudomonas sp. NPDC088885, assembly GCF_044750025.1. NCBI lineage: Bacteria > Pseudomonadati > Pseudomonadota > Gammaproteobacteria > Pseudomonadales > Pseudomonadaceae > Pseudomonas > Pseudomonas sp. NPDC088885. The sequence continues at coordinate 32,052 of NZ_JBIVJB010000058.1, forward strand.
ATCAAGCCGATTATCGACAGCGTGATCATGTCCAACGCCGTGCACGG
>NZ_JBIVJB010000059.1:0-7072 GCF_044750025.1 Pseudomonas sp. NPDC088885
GACGACAGCGTAGTACCTGTGGTACTTGCAAGACTGCTCGGCGACAAGGCGTTTCTAGATATCCTCACCCACTTCCGCTTCCCGCGTTTTGCCGGTGCTTTCGGCTGGATGCTCAAACCACTTATAGCCCATCGGCTGTTTCGTGAGTTCGCCGACGTGACCTCGGTGGCGACGTTGCAGGACAAGGTCGAGTCCTACGTCGACCACACCATCGAGCGCGCCACCGACGGCGTGACCTACACCGGTGTCGAGCAATTCAAGTCCGGCAGCGCCTATCTGTTCATCGCCAACCACCGCGACATCGTGATGGATCCGGCCTTCGTCAACTACGCCGTGTACCACGCCGGCCTGCCGACGCCGCGCATCGCCATCGGTGACAACCTGCTGCAAAAGCCGTTTGTCAGCGATCTGATGCGTTTGAACAAGAGCTTCATCGTCCACCGTTCGATCACCGGCCGCCGCGAGAAAATGGCCGCGTATCAACTGTTGTCGGCGTACATCAACCATTCGATCCGCAATGATTGCGCCTCGATCTGGATCGCTCAGGCCGAAGGTCGGGCGAAGGATGGCGACGACCGCACCGAGTCGGCGATCCTCAAGATGTTCCACATGAGCCGCAAGGATGAGCCGTTCGGCGAAGTCATTCAGTCGCTGAACCTCACCCCGGTGTCGATCAGCTACGAATACGACCCGTGCGACCAGGCCAAGGCCCGCGAGCTGTACATCCGCGCCACCACCGGCACCTACGCGAAAGCGCCGGGCGAAGATGACGTGAGCATTGCCAAGGGCATCACTGGTTACAAGGGCCGGGTGCACGTGAACTTCGCACCGCCCATCACTGAGTTGTTCGAAGACACCAAGCAATTGGCGGTCGAGATGGACAAGCAGATTCTCGGCGGCTACCGCTTGTTCCCGGTGCATTACCTGGCGTACGCGCAATGGGCTGATGCGGATCCGCAATTGAATGTGCCGAAAGCTGCCGAGGTGTTTGCGGCGGATGAATTGGCCAAGGCGCAGGAAGAATGGCAGAGCCGACTGGATGCGTGCCCTGCAGAGCATCGTCCGTATCTGGTGCTGCAATATGCGACGCCGGTGCGTAACCAATACCGCGTTAAGGCCGGGTTGCCGCTTTAATCAACAGCGCTGAGCAATTGTGGCGAGGGGATTTATCCCCGCTGGACTGCGCAGCAGGCCCTGTTTTTCTCAGGTAAAAACTGGGGTCGCTGCGCGCCCCAACGGGGATAAATCCCCTCGCCACAGGTTTTGCATCAGATTCAGTAACGCGTGCTGATCCACGAGACGATCAGTGCCAGCCCCAGGCAAGCAAAACCAAATCGATAGAAAAACCGGTTCATGCGCAAGGTTGCCCAATCAAGAATGGGCTCGGCGTTCGGCTGCGCGTTGCGCTGGGCGGCGATGCTGGCCATCGCGCGCTGTTCGCGGCGGCGCGTTGCGTGCAGCAGCCAACTGCCGGGAAACGCCAACAGCAGCGCCAGCAGGTTGATCAATTTGGCGGGATGGGCGGTAAACAGCGTCATCAAGTGCAGCGACATCACAGACCTCTATCTAAACCGGTATGACAGGCGCCAGATCGACGACCGCGGCGCGGATTCTAACCAAACCTTGGCTCCCTGCCCCAGCCTTTACGACAAATAACGTAACAATCGACCGATGGCTGTCCTGTGTCACGGCATCGTCATCTGGATAAACCAAGATGCGCGCCTCGAAACCGACAGGGAACGCGTCATGCTCCACGCCGAAAACCAGGATCGCCTCTACCTCATCACCCCGACCGACGAACAGCAAAGCCTCGTCGGCAGCCTTGCCTTCAATGTTCAGGATCGCCATTGGCTGGTGTATTGCGCGCTGGGCGGGCATCAGCATGCGGATTTGCCGGAGACGGATTTGTTGACGGGGGTTAGCGTGCTCGACTTCTACTCGCAGGCTGCCTGAAAAAGCAAAAGCACCCTCACCCTAGCCCTCTCCCGGAGGGAGAGGGGACTGACCGGGTTGTTTGGTCGAGGTACATCGACCTGGAAAACTCGAGTTGAACTCCGGCTCTGAAAAGCCCCCGATCGGCTCCCTTTCCCCCTCGCCCCCCTGGGGGAGAGGGGTGGGGTGAGGGGGTACGATTTCATGCCCCACAAAAAAGCCCGGAACCATCACTGGCCCCGGGCTTTTTCACATCCGCTGAAAGCTTACTCAGCGAGCACCTGACCCACGGTCGGATCCTTGAACAGGCGCGTCAGCGCATCGCTCAACACGTCGCTGACCAGTTTGGTGTTGGTTTCCTGGTTCGGCGCCATGCCGAAACGCTGATCCAGCGACGCGCCGTAACGGCCGCTGTAACGGCGGTTGGCGTTCTGCACGTCGGAGCGGAAGGTCGCGCCGATGGTGGCTTCCGTCACGTACATGCCTTCTTTCGGCGACTGGTATTTCAGCTCGGCCAGGGTCACGGTCAGCTGCGGCGCATTCGGCGCGTTGTTGGTCGGGGTGAAGCCCAACAGACGCACGGCGGCTTCAGCCTGAGCCTGCAGCTTCGGCAGAATCTGCTCGCGCTGCACGGTGATGGCGCTGGTTTCCGGGTACAGGCCGCCACGGGTGCCGAGGGTTGGCGACGGACGCCCGTCAACCACACGCACGACAACGGGTTGACCACGGCCGACCGCTGGCAACTGCGTGGTCAGCTTCGGCTCCGGATTCAGTTGTTGCGGGCTGTGGGCGCAGCCGGCCAGGGTCAAACCGGCCACAGTGATCAAACCGAACAACAGGCGTTGCAACATGCTCTTCTCTCCAGAATCAGGCACAAACAGGCCGGCAGTATAGCGGTGGGCCACTGCGGGTCACCAGCGTCACACGGTGAATACTGAAATGTCTGACACAGCCGTGGCAGGCCGGTTCCTGTCACGCCGCTGTCATCTGCCGTACATGTTGACGTCACGCCCTGCTGGCAACCTTCAAACAAGTCCTCCAGCAAGGTAATCGGCCATGCGTTATTTAATCTCGTTGTTTGCGCCACGCCCGTTGCACCGCAGCTTTGCCCTGCTCGACCGCAACGGCCATTGTCAGGCATTCAAGCAGTGCAGCCTGCAACCGATGGGTGACGGTTGGGTGGAAATCGAAGAAATTCGTCTCAACTGGTTGCACCACCCATTGCCCGCCAGCGCCCGCGTCATAGCGCCGCAGCCTCGTGCACGCGCTCAGGCGATGTTGAGCATCTGACCGGATGCCTAATAAAAGTCATTAAACACGACCAACTCCCCGCATTTCTTCGATACAATCTCCCCCCGATTATAAGGACGTCTCCTGATCGGGCCCCGCAACAGCGTCAATGCGCATCGCATCGACATCAAAATCGCCCACAGAGAGCCGCCCACACAGATCGAGTGAAGTTGGCGCGCTTGCCTGTTCTTCCGGCAAAAACCCCGCTTTTCGCGAATCTGCAGAGCTGTCATGACGCTCGGCCACCGCGTTGTTTTTGCCCTCGGGCAAGGTGCCAAGCCAAGACAGCCCTTTTTTGAGGTTCACGTCTTCAAAAGAGCGTGAAAAAAACGGGTTTTCACAACTTCACAAGAGTGTGGCGAGCAAATGAATAGTTTTGCGTCTGAACATGCACCATTAGCGTCTGGAACAGCCCAACGACACAGGACCGGGTATACCTCGAATATCGGAGCCTGAAGCCTGTCCGCTACGGATTTGGTTGCACAAAAACGGATGTCTCGACCATAAGTCGAATTGCCAGCTGCGTGCTGAAATGAGTTCATGGAGCTCTTGAAAGCCAGGCCGCATGCATCCGTCGAAGTTGCGAAAAATTGCGAAGATTCGGACATGGCGAACCTGACCACGGATAGCCTGGACACAATTGATCTGTCCCGGAACGCCTGGCAGCCATGCCGACAATTTGGTGCTGCAGATTTTGGAGACGCGTTAAATGGCGCATAACGAAGCAGTCGACGTAGTATTGGTTGGGGCCGGCATCATGAGTGCCACCCTCGCCGTACTGCTCAAAGAGCTCGACCCCGCGATCAAGCTGGAAGTCGTCGAGCTGATGGATTCCGGTGCTGCGGAGAGTTCCAACCCGTGGAACAACGCCGGTACCGGTCACGCTGGTCTGTGCGAGCTGAATTACACGCCGCAGGCCGCCGATGGCACCGTCGACATCAAGAAAGCCGTGCACATCAACACCCAATTCGAGGTGTCGAAGCAGTTCTGGTCGTACCTGACCAAGAAAGGCACCTTCGGCTCGTGCAAATCGTTCATCAGCCCGGTACCGCACCTGAGCTTCGTGCAGGGTGATTCCGGCGTGTCGTTCCTCAAAGAACGCTTTGACGTGCTGCACAAGCACCACGCCTTCGCCGACATGGAATACACCGAAGACAAGGCGAAAATGGCCGAGTGGATGCCGCTGATGATGCCGGGGCGCTCGCCGGACGAAGTTCTCGCTGCGACCCGCGTGATGAACGGCACCGACGTCAACTTCGGCGCGCTGACCAATCAGTTGCTCAAGCACCTGACCAGCGCTCCCGACACTCAGGTCAAATACTGCAAGCGCGTAACTGGCCTCAAGCGTAACGGCAGCGGCTGGACCGTCAGCATCAAAGACGTCAACAACGGCAACACTCGTGAAGTCGACGCCAAGTTCGTTTTCCTCGGTGCAGGTGGCGCGGCGTTGCCGTTGCTGCAGGCTTCGGGCATCGAAGAAAGCAAAGGCTTCGGCGGCTTCCCGATCAGCGGCCAGTGGCTGCGTTGCGACAATCCGGAAGTGGTCAAACAGCACCAGGCCAAGGTTTACAGCCAGGCCGCTGTGGGTTCGCCACCGATGTCGGTGCCGCACCTGGACACCCGCGTGGTCGACGGCAAGAAATCCCTGCTGTTTGGGCCATACGCCGGTTTCACCACCAAGTTCCTCAAGCACGGCTCCTTCATGGACCTGCCGCTGTCGGTTCGCGCCGGCAACATCGGGCCGATGCTGGCCGTGGCGAAAAACAACATGGATCTGACCAAATACCTGGTCAGCGAAGTGATGCAATCGATGGAACAGCGTCTGGATTCCCTGCGCCGTTTCTACCCGGAAGCGAAAGCCGAAGACTGGCGTCTGGAAGTGGCTGGCCAACGGGTGCAGATCATCAAGAAAGACCCGAAAAAAGGCGGCATCCTGCAATTCGGTACCGAACTGGTGTCGGCCAAGGACGGTTCGCTGGCGGCCCTGCTAGGTGCTTCGCCAGGCGCTTCGGTGACCGTTTCGATCATGCTCGAACTGATCGAGAAGTGCTTCCCGAATCAGGCCAAGGGTGAGTGGGCGGCGAAACTGGCCGAGATCTTCCCGGCCCGTGAAAAGGTGCTGGAAACCGATGCTGCGCTGTATCGCAAGATCAACACGCAGAACAACATCGCGCTGGAACTGGTTGAAGAAAGCAGTGAGACACCAAGCTACGCTTGATCACGCCGCATAAAAAACGCCCCGGACTCAGAGAGTGCGGGGCGTTTTTTTACGCGTGAACATTGGCAAGACTTCTGTGGCGAGGGGATTTATCCCCGCTGGGCTGCGAAGCGGCCCCAAACCTGCTGATAAGGTGTGTCAGGCAAACCGAATTTTCTGGTTCTGCGACTGCTGCGCAGCCGAACGGGGATAAATCCCCTCGCCACAGTTATTGGGGATACCTCAGGTACGGGACTTTTCGATCAGTTCGATGTAGTCCGGGGCATTACGCTGATCGGCGATCAGCTCAACAAAGGTCTTGCCCTGCTCGTCCTTGCCATCAACGTCATAACCGGCCTCCACGAAGAAACCCAGGAAGCGTTCGAAGTCATCGATACGCAGACCACGGTAAGCCTTGATCAGTTTGTGCAGCGACGGCGAAGTGGCGTCGACCGGTTCAAAATCGAGGAACAGCTTGATCTGCTCATCGCCGATCTCGTCACCAATCACTTGTTTCTTATCTTTACGCATTGCCGACTCCAGCTCGCAGACATTACACGGGGCGGGCAGTTTACCCCTGCCCTGCCGCCGGGCTCAACGCGAACGCGTGCTGCCGGTGTGCAAATCGGCCCAGATATGGCCGTTGGCGTAACTGAGGAACTGCACATACACGGTGTCATTGCGCAGCAGATCGATGATCACGCGGTATTGGGCCTGTGGATAAAACAACGTCAGGGTTTTGCTTTTGTCGTCGTAGATCGGCTTTTTCAGGCTTTTGCTTTCGCCGTCAAAATTGACCAGCACCTGCGTGATGGTCGCACCCTTGTTCAAGGATTTGCCCTTGAGGCGGATCAGCAGCGGTGACGTGACCGGAATCGGTTGCTGATTGGATTGACGTTGCGCGCCCACCACCACGGAATAATCGGTGACCTGCATGAGTTGCTGTTGCTCGGGCTCGGCATCGCGCACGGTCAGATCGTCCGGCGGCAGGAATTGACTGTGCATCGGCGCGGCGGACAGAGGCAGGCTGAAGATCAGGAAAAGCGCGGCGAGGCTGCGGATCAAGAGGCTCATGACAGGCTCCGGAGGGCGGGGCCGAGCACTCTAGCATGGGTATCGCGGATGGATCAGCACCCACAAAACTACTGTGGGAGCGGGCTTGCTCGCGAAGGCGACCTGACATTCAAAACAAATGTCGACTGATACACCGCTTTCGCGAGCAAGCCCGCTCCCACATTGGATCGGGGCGTAAATTACATGCCTTTAACGGCAAAAATCCCGTTGGCGTTGCGCCAGTAGCCTTTGTAGTCCATGCCGTAACCGAAGATATAACGGTCGATGCACGGCAAGCCGACGAAATCGGCTTTCAGGTCAGGACGCGCCTTGCGGTCGTGATCCTTATCGATCAGCACAGCGGTGTGCACTTTGCGCGCGCCGGCGTGTTTGCAGAAGTCGATGATCGCGCCGAGGGTGTGACCTTCGTCGAGGATGTCGTCGATGATCAGTACGTCGCGGTCGATGAATGAGACTTCCGGCTTGGCTTTCCAGAACAGGTCGCCGCCGCTGGTTTCGTTGCGATAACGGGTTGCGTGCAGGTAGGACGCTTCCAGCGGGAAGTGCAGATGCGTCAGCAGTTTGCCGGAGAAGATCAGG
>NZ_JBIVJB010000059.1:7082-31550 GCF_044750025.1 Pseudomonas sp. NPDC088885
ACACCACCGGGTTGCTGTCAGCCAGTTGTTCGTTGATTTGTGCACCGACACGGGCGATGGCCGCCTCGACTTCAGCTTCGGTGTACAGGCAGTCAGCCTCTCGCATGATTTGACGGATATGCTCGAGATCAGCGGACATGGCGCTCTCCAGGGGGGAATGTGGGGGGGTATGGCTGCGAAAAGCGGGCAAAGGTACGCATCTCGGGGGGCCGAATCAAGCCTTTATGGACTAACGTACAGAATGTCCTATAGGACATCACCCTCGGATAGATTAATCTAGGCCGGTTTTTTTGCCCGCCGCCGGAGTTTTTCCATGCCCATCCTCGAGATCCGCCATCCGCTGATCCGTCATAAACTCGGCCTGATGCGCCGCGCCGATATCAGCACCAAGAACTTCCGTGAGCTCGCTCAGGAAGTCGGCGCCCTGTTGACCTATGAAGCTACAAAAGATTTGCCGCTGGAGTCCTACGATATTGCAGGCTGGTGCGGCACCGTGTCGGTCGAGAAGATCGCCGGCAAGAAGATCACCGTCGTGCCGATCCTGCGCGCCGGCATCGGCATGCTTGAAGGCGTGCTGAGCCTGATCCCGGGTGCCAAGGTTTCCGCCGTGGGTGTCGCCCGCAACGAAGAAACCCTGCAAGCGCACACCTATCTGGAAAAACTGGTTCCGGAAATCGACGAACGGTTGGCGATGATCATCGACCCGATGCTCGCCACTGGCAGCTCGATGGTTGCGACCATCGACCTGTTGAAAAAGGCTGGCTGCAAAGACATCCGCGCGATGGTGCTGGTTGCCGCGCCGGAAGGCATTGCTGCCGTCGAGAAGGCTCACCCGGACGTGACCATCTACACCGCGTCCATCGATGAGCGTTTGAACGAACACGGTTACATCATCCCTGGGCTTGGCGACGCCGGTGACAAGATCTTCGGCACCAAGCAGAAGGACGCGTAACCATGCAGCAAGAGTTCAACGATCCGCTCTGGCGCACGGTGCTGTCCGGCGCCCAGATGCTGTTCGTGGCTTTCGGCGCTTTGGTGCTGATGCCGCTGATCACGGGCCTTGACCCGAACGTGGCACTGTTTACCGCGGGTTTAGGGACGATCCTGTTCCAGATCGTCACCGGGCGTCAGGTGCCGGTGTTTCTGGCGTCGAGCTTCGCTTTCATCACTCCGATCATTCTCGCCAAGGGCCAGTTCGGCCTCGCCGCGACCATGGGCGGCGTGATGGCAGCCGGTTTCGTCTACACCTTCCTGGGCCTGGCCGTGAAGATCAAAGGCACCGGCTTCATTGACCGTTTGCTGCCGCCGGTAGTGATTGGCCCGGTGATCATCTCCATCGGCCTGGCCATGGCGCCGATTGCCGCGAACATGGCGATGGGCAAGGCTGGCGACGGTTCCGAACTGATCCACTACCAGACCGCGATGCTGATCTCGATGCCGGCGCTGCTGACCACGTTGATCGTGGCGGTGTTCGGTAAAGGCATCTTCCGCCTGGTGCCGATCATTTCCGGCGTGCTGGTCGGTTTTGCCATGTCGTTCTATTTCGGCGTGGTCGACACCGCGAAGATTGCCGCCGCGCCATGGTTTGCGATTCCGCACTTCACCGCGCCGGAGTTCAACTGGCAGGCGATTCTGTTCATCGTTCCGGTGGCCTTGGCCCCGGCCATTGAACACATCGGCGGCGTGATTGCTGTGGGTAGCGTGACCGGTCGCGACTATCTGAAGAAGCCGGGCCTGCATCGCACCTTGCTCGGTGACGGCATTGCCACCACCGCCGCCGGCCTGTTTGGCGGTCCGCCAAACACCACCTACGCCGAAGTGACTGGCGCGGTGATGCTGACCAAGAACTACAACCCGAAAATCATGACTTGGGCGGCGGTTTTCGCCATCACCCTGGCGTTCATCGGCAAGTTCGGCGCGCTGCTGCAAAGCATTCCGGTGCCGGTGATGGGCGGGATTCTGTGCCTGCTGTTCGGTTCGATCGCGGCGGTGGGCATGAACACCCTGATCCGTCACAAGATCGATTTGGGCGAAGCACGCAATCTGGTGATTGTCTCGGTGACGTTGGTGTTCGGGATTGGCGGTGTGCTGGTTGGCACTGGCACTGGCCCGGACGACTTCGGCCTCAAAGGCATCGCGCTGTGCGCGGTGGTGGCGATTGCGCTGAACCTGATCCTGCCGGGCAATGACGGCTGGAAGAACAAGAAGGCGGATGAGCCGCTGATCTAAACTTTTAGATCTGATCGTTCCCACGCTCTGCGTGGGAATGTCTCTAGGGACGCTCCGCGTCCAGTGACGCGGAGCGTCACGGGCTGCATTCCCACGCGGAGCGTGGGAACGATCATGTGGAAGCGGGCTTGCTCGCGAAGCTTTTGGCTTTTAAAGGGCCAACGGTGCTCGTTCGCAGAGGGTCGCCAGCGCCTTCGCCCACTGCGGGTCGTCGTTCAGGCACGGCACAAGAATCAACTCCTCGCCTCCCGCTTCGCGGAACTGTTCCTTGCCGCGATCGCCAATCTCTTCCAGCGTTTCGATGCAGTCGGCGACAAACGCCGGGCACATCACCAGCAACTTCTTCACCCCGCTTTTACCCAATTCATCCAGCCGCGCTTCGGTGTACGGCTCGATCCACTTTGCCTTGCCCAACCGCGACTGAAACGACACCGACCACTTGCCGTCCGCCAATCCCATGCGCTCGGCGAACAGTGCGGCGGTGCGCAGGCATTGCGCGCGATAACAGGTGGCCAAAACCGCCGGCGAAGCGTTCTTGCAGCAGTCTTCGTTCTTGAAACAATGATTGCCCGTCGGGTCGAGCTTGGTCAGGTGCCGCTCCGGCAAGCCATGAAAGCTCAGCAGCAAGTGATCGTAATCCTGCAGCAGATGCGGCTTGGCACTTTGAACCAGCGCGTCGAGGTATTCCGGCTGATCGTAGAACGGTTGCAGCACCGACAATTGCACATTCAACTTCTTCTCACGAATCACCCGTTTGGCTTCTTCGATCACGGTGGTCGTGGTGCTGTCGGCGAACTGCGGATACAGCGGCGCCAGCGTGATGCGTTTGTGCCCCGCCGCGACCAGTTTCAGCAAGCAGGTTGCAATCGACGGCTCGCCGTAGCGCATCGCCAGTTCGACCGGCCCTTGCGTCCACTGCGCCTTCATCTGCTGTTGCAGGCGTTGGCTGAGCACTACCAGCGGCGAGCCCTCCTCCCACCAGATCGACGCGTAGGCATGGGCTGACTGCTCCGGGCGTTTGATCAGGATCAGCGACACCAGCAAACGCCGCACCGGCCATGGCAGGTCGATCACGTACGGATCCATCAAAAACTGATTGAGGTAACTGCGCACATCGGACACCGAAGTGGAGGCCGGGGAGCCCAGGTTGACCAGAAGCAAGGCGTGATCGGTCATGCAACGTCCTATTTCAGAGGCGGCTGGAGAGATCATCCAAAGCCGCGCGTAATTCCGTGAACTGGAAAGTGAAACCCGCTTCCAGCAAGCGTGCCGGCGTAGCCTTTTGGCCGCCGAGCAACAACAAAGACATCTCGCCGAGACCGACCTTCAGTGCCAGGGTCGGCATCGGCATAAACGCCGGGCGGTGCAATACGCTGCCCAGGGTTTTGGCAAATTCGCGATTGCGCACAGGTTGCGGCGCGCACGCATTATATGGACCACTGGCCTGCTCGCGGTGCAGAAGAAAATCAATCAGGGCGATTTGATCATCGATATGAATCCACGGCATCCATTGCCGACCGTTGCCCAAAGGCCCGCCCAGCCCAAGCTTGAACGGAAACAGCAGCCGCGACAAAAAGCCGCCCTCGGCCGACAGCACCAGACCGGTTCGCACCAGCACCACGCGAATATCCTGCGCTTCAGCACGTTGCGCGGTTTCTTCCCAGGCGATGCACAGCTGACTGGCAAAATCATCAATCACCGGCGGCGATTCTTCCGTCAGCTCACGTTCGCCGCCATCGCCGTACCAGCCGATCGCCGAGCCGGAAATCAACAGCGCCGGTTTCTGCGCGCGGGTTTCGAGCCACGCCAGCAAGGTTTCCGTCAGTGTGATGCGACTGCTCCACAGCAACGCCTTGCGCCGATGCGTCCACGGCCGATCGGCAATCGGCGCGCCAGCGAGGTTGATGATCGCGTCTAACGGCTCATTACCCACGTCTTCGAGACGAGCGATGCCGCGCACCTGTGCGCCGCAAATTTTCGCGACTTTTTCCGGCGTGCGGCTCCACACCGTCAGCCGATGCCCCTGCCCTGACCAGTGTCGGCAGAGCTGACGTCCGATCAAACCAGTACCGCCGGTCAGCAATATGTGCATGACATCTTCCTCGCGTGGCGTTTAACCCGGATCACTAGTCTATTTTTAAAAGCAGGGATCTTTTCTATCGGGCAGGCTCTATTGTTTAACCATAGGCCAAGCTGTCAGAACGAGAACGCTAGAAGTTATACCAGAAAACAAAATTGTACAGGTTTCAATCACGGCGTAGTCTGTACAGAAAGGTAAACGAGGCCCCTATGACTGTACCTATCGCAATCATCGGCACCGGCATCGCCGGGCTCTCCGCCGCCCAGGCTCTGACAGAGACCGGGCATACCGTGCAACTGTTCGATAAAAGCCGCGGCAGTGGCGGGCGCATGTCGAGCAAGCGCAGCGACGCCGGTTCGCTGGACATGGGCGCGCAATATTTCACCGCCCGCGACCGGCGCTTCGTCACCGAAGTACAACGTTGGCAAAGCCAGGGCTGGGTCGCCGAGTGGACGCCGCAGCTCTATACCTATCAGGGCGGGCAACTGAACCTGTCGCCGGACGAGCAGACACGCTGGGTTGGCGCGCCGCGCATGAGCGCCATCACCCGTGGTTTGCTCGACGGTCTGGAAGTGCATTTCGCCTGCCGCATCACCGAAGTTTTTCGCGGTGAAGAGCACTGGCATTTGCAGGACGCCGAAGGCTTCACCCACGGCCCCTTCAGCCACGTGGTGATCGCCACGCCGGCGCCGCAAGCCACCGCATTATTGGCCGCGGCACCGAAGCTCGCCGGCGCCGCTGCCGGGGTGAAGATGGATCCGACATGGGCCGTTGCCCTCGCCTTCGACACGCCTTTGGATACGCCAATCGAAGGCTGCTTCGTGCAGGACAGCCCGCTCGACTGGCTGGCGCGCAACCGCAGCAAACCCGGCCGCGACAACACCCTCGACACCTGGGTGCTGCACGCGACCAGCGCCTGGAGTCGGCAACACATCGACCTGTCTAAGGAAGCGGTGATCGAGCATCTGCACGGTGCATTCGCTGAACTGCTGCACAGCGCGATGCCAGCGCCGAGCTTCAGCCTCGCCCATCGCTGGCTCTATGCACGCCCGGCAACCGGGCATGAATGGGGCACACTGGCCGACGCCGATCTGGGCTTGTATGCCTGCGGCGACTGGTGCCTGTCCGGGCGTGTGGAGGGTGCATGGTTGAGTGGTCAGGAGGCTGCGCGCCGCTTGCACGAACACCTGCAATGAACCGCATCAACCCGCGCAAGTTGCTGCTGTCGAAATGGACAGCAGCCCACCCGCAGAATCGCGAAAAGCATTTTCTGGTGACCGAATTGTTCCGCGATGAGGAAGGCACGGTGCTGGAAGTCGAGTTGCAGGCAGTGCTGACCAAACGCGCCGAACGCCTCGATTGGCAGACGCTCCAAAACCACGCTGAATGGCTGCAAGGCTGGAAATAAACACCGGCCCCTGTGGGAGCGGGCTTGCTCGCGAAAGCGGTGTATCAGCTAATACATGTGTTGAATGCTAATCCGCATTCGCGAGCAAGCCCGCTCCCACAGAGGATTGGGTTCGGATCGCAAAAAGTTATACAAACAATTTGACTTGTACACCTTTGAATCTATGCTAACGCAATGTTGTACAGAGACTGCACTCTGTACAGGTTTAGATTCGAGGTGCCTATGCTTGCCCTGCCCGCCGCCAAACCGAAAATAGCCATCAGTGCCTGCCTGTTGGGTGCCGAGGTGCGCTACAACGGTGGCCACAAGGAATCGCGCCTGTGCAGCCGCACCCTCACTGAATATTTCGAATTCGCCCCGGTTTGCCCGGAAGTCGCTATCGGCCTCGGCATTCCGCGCGAGCCGATTCGCCTCGTCGGTGACCCCGAACATCCGCAAGCCATCGGCACAGTCAATCCGGCGATCAACGTCACCCAGCCACTGGCCGAATACGGCGAGAAAATGGCCGCTGAACTTGATGACATCTGCGGCTACATCTTTATGCAGCAATCGCCGTCCTGCGGGCTGGAGCGGGTCAAGGTTTATCACGTCAACGGCGCTCCGGTGAATGGCGGCGGGCGTGGCATTTACGCCCAAGCCTTCTGCGCGCAACACCCGGATTTGCCCGTGGAAGAAGCCGGGCGTCTCAACGATCCGGTGCTGCGGGAAAACTTCATCACCCGTGTATTCGCCTATAGCGCCTGGCAGCAGGTACTCGCCGATGGCCTGAGCCGTCGCGCCCTCACCGAATTTCACTCGCGCTACAAATACCTGCTGATGGCCCACAACCCGCTGCAATACAAAGCGTTGGGCAAACTGCTGGGCAACATGGCGCACACCGATCCCGTCGAACTCGGCCCGCGCTACTTCAGCGAACTGATGGCCGCGCTGAAAAAATGCGCCACGCGCGGCACGCACTGCAACGTGCTGCTGCACATCAGCGGTTATCTGAAACAAGTAATCAGCGCCGAAGACAAACAGGAAATGGTGCACGTCATCGACCAATACCGCCTCGGCATCGTGCCGCTGGTGGTGCCGCTGACGCTGCTCAAGCATCACTTTCGCCAACACCCCGATCCGTACATCGCGCAACAGGTTTACCTGCAACCGCACCCGGAAAACCTCAGCCTGCGAAACGCCATCTGATGAACGACAAACTCGACTCCAGCGCCCAGGAAGACCTCGGCGCCGATTTCAAGAAAGCCCTCGACGAAGGCTGGTTGCCGATCCGCGAAGTCGCGCGGCAAACCGGCGTCAACGCGATCACCTTGCGCGCGTGGGAACGTCGCTACGGGCTGATCGTGCCGCAACGCACACCCAAGGGCCATCGGCTGTATTCGGCTGAGCATGTGCAACGAATTCTGGCGATCCTGACCTGGCTCAATCGTGGCGTTGCAGTCAGCCAGGTCAAGCCGCTGCTCGACACCCCGCAAGCCTTCAGCGAACCGGTGGAAAACGATTGGCAACGCCTGCGTCAAACGTTGCTCGCCGCCGTCACCCAGCTCAACGAACGCAACCTCGACGACAGCGTCAACCAAGCGATGGCGCTGTACCCGCCGCGCACCTTGTGTGAGCAGTTGTTGATGCCGCTGCTGGCTGAGCTCGAACAACGCTGGCAGGGCCAATTCGGTGCGCAGATGGAGCGCACGTTCTTTTTTTCCTGGCTGCGCAGCAAATTCGGTGCGCGCATCTACCATAATAATCGTCAGTTGCACGCCGCACCGCTGCTGTTGATCAACCACTCCGACCTGCCACTGGAACCTCATCTGTGGCTATGCGCGTGGCTGATCAGCAGCGCCGATTGCCCGGTGCAAGTGTTTGACTGGCCGTTACCGGCCGGCGAACTGGCGCTGGCCGTCGAACACCTGCAAGCCCGTGGCGTGCTGCTCTATTCGAGCAAGGCCATGAACCTTGCCCACCTGCCCAAGCTACTGAACGGAGTCAGTTGCCCAAAAATGATTGTCGGACCAACGGTATGCATCCACCACGCCGAGTTGTCCGTAAGAACTTCCGAGATCGCTGATGTGTACCTGGCTGAAGATGCGCTGTCAGCGCACCAGGTACTCGTTCAGCGTGGACTGATTTAATGATGGGTTTAATGTCATGCAATTGATCTGGCTGCGCAGCGACTTGCGCCAACACGACAACACCGCCCTCGCGGCCGCCGCAGCCCGCGGCCCGACCGTGGCCGTGTACCTGTTGAGCCCGCAGCAGTGGCTGGAACACGACGATGCCGCGTGCAAGGTCGACTTCTGGTTACGCAATCTCAAAGAACTGAGCAACAGCCTCGGCGAGCTGAATATCCCCTTGTTGATCCGCACTGCCAATCATTGGGATCAGGCTCCAGCGGAGCTGCTCAAGCTGTGCCGCGAACTGAAGATCGAAGCGGTTCACGTCAACGAAGAATACGGTGTCCACGAAAGCCGTCGCGATGCCGCCGTGGCGGAAACCTTGCAGGCCGAAGGTATCGAGTTTCACAGCTACCTCGATCAATTGCTGTTCAAACCGGGTACCGTGCTGACCAAAACCGACACCTATTTCAAGGTGTTCAGCCAGTTCAGAAAGGTCTGCTACGAACGCCTGCACCGCTCCATGCCGGCGCTGGTCAAGGCGCCCGGCAAACAGGCAATACTCAAGGTCGACAGCGACCCGATTCCTGACTCGGTCAAAGGCTTCGCCACCCCAAGCGAATCCCTGCAAGCCCTGTGGCCGGCCGGTGAAGAAGAAGCGCGCCGTCGCCTCGACACCTTCACCGACGCGCAGATCGAATACTACAAAAGCGAACGCGACTTCCCGGCCAAACCCGGCACCAGTCAGCTCTCGGCATACCTCGCCGCTGGCGTGATCTCACCGCGCCAATGCCTGCACGCCGCGTTGCAAAGCAATCAGGGCGAATTCGAAAGCGGCAACGTCGGCGCTGTCACCTGGATCAACGAACTGCTCTGGCGCGAGTTCTACAAACACATTCTGGTCGGCTACCCACGGGTTTCGCGTCACCGTGCTTTCCGCCCGGAAACCGAGGCATTGGCCTGGCGTGATGCACCGGAGGAACTCAAGGCCTGGCAAGAGGCGCGCACCGGTCTGCCGATCATTGACGCGGCGATGCGCCAACTGCTCGAAACCGGCTGGATGCACAACCGTCTGCGCATGGTCGTGGCGATGTTCCTGACCAAAAACCTGTTGATCGATTGGCGTGAAGGCGAGCGCTTTTTCATGCGTCATCTGATCGACGGCGATCTGGCGGCGAACAACGGTGGCTGGCAATGGAGCTCATCGACCGGCACCGATTCCGCGCCGTACTTCCGCATTTTCAATCCGTTGAGCCAGTCGGAAAAATTCGACAGCGAAGGCCTGTTCATCAAGCACTGGCTGCCGGAACTCGCCGGGCTGAACAAAAAGGAAATCCACAACCCGGCCAACCTTGGCGGACTGTTTGGCGTCGCCGATTATCCGTCGCCAATCGTCAATCTCAGCGCCTCTCGTGAGCGCGCACTGGCCGCGTTCAAGAGCCTGCCATCGCGCACGGCAATGGAGGGCAGTGATGAGTGAATTCCTGCGCCGCTTCGCCCAACAATTCTGCGAGTTGAACAAAGACAACCTGCATCGGTTGGGCGAGCTGTACAGCGATGACATTCATTTCACCGACCCGTTGCACGAAGTGCAGGGGCTCAAGCAACTGCACGATTATTTCAGCGAGCTGTACGCCAACGTCAGCGAGCTGCGGTTTGATTTTCATGGCTTCGATCAGATCAGCGACGGCGAAGGCTATCTGCGCTGGGTCATGAGTTACCGCCATCCGCGCCTGGCGAGTGGTCAGGTGATTCGCGTCAGCGGCTGCTCGCATCTGCTCTGGCGCGACAAGGTTTATCGCCACCGGGATTACTTCGATGCCGGGGCGCTGTTGTATGAACATTTACCCGTATTGGGCCGGGTCATCGCCTGGCTAAAAAGGAGAATGGGATGAGTCGTACACCTCCACGGCGCTATTGGTTGACTGGCGCCAGCAGTGGCATCGGCGCGGCGCTCGCTGAAGAAATTCTGAAAAGCGGCGCGCACCTGGCGGTCAGCTCGCGCTCGGTCGCGGCACTGAAAGTCTTGTCGCAACGCTATCCGGGCCAGGTTTTAGTGGTGCCGGGGGATTTGACCAACAGTCAGACCGTGCGCGAAATCGGTGAGCAGATCGCTGAAGTCTGGGGTTCGCTGGATTCGGTGATTCTCAATGCCGGCACCTGTGAATATGTCGACGCCAAGCAGTTCGATGCGTCGATCATCGAGCACGTGGTGCGCACCAATCTGCTCGCCAGTAGCTACTGCATCGAAGCCGCCCTGCCGCTGCTGCGCAAAGGTACCGCGCCGCATCTGATCGGCGTCGCCAGTTCGGTGACGTACCTGCCTCTACCACGGGCCGAAGCTTACGGCGCGTCGAAGGCCGGACTGCGTTATCTGTTCGAATCGCTGCGCATCGATCTGGCGGATGAAGGCATAGAAGTCACCATCGTCAGCCCCGGTTTCGTCGAAACGCCGCTGACCGCGAAGAACGATTTCCCGATGCCGCTCAGTTGGCCTGTGGATAAAGCCGCGCGGCACATCTTCGCCAAGCTCAAGGATCGGCCACTGGAAATCGCCTTTCCGGCGCTGTTCATGGCCGCGTTGTGGCCGCTGTCGAAATTGCCCGCCAGCCTGCAACTGGCAATCGGCAAACGCATGGTGCGTAAATCGCCACCGCTGCGAGATCCAGCATGAAAATCGCCATCGTCGGCAGCGGGATCGCCGGGCTCACCTGCGCCCACCTGCTCAATCGCCGACATGACGTGCACGTGTTCGAGGCCAGCGACTGGGTCGGTGGCCACACGCACACGGTCGAAGTGACGGTCGACGGCCAGCAGTACGCGGTGGACACCGGGTTTATCGTCTTCAACGACTGGACGTACCCGAATTTCATCCGCTTGCTCGGCCAGCTCGGCGTGCCGTTCAAAGCCACCGAAATGAGTTTTTCGGTGAGCGACCCGGACACCGGTCTGGAGTACAACGGCAACAACCTCAACAGCCTGTTCGCCCAGCGCAGCAATCTGTTGTCGCCGGGGTTCTGGGGCATGTTGCGCGACATTCTGCGCTTCAATAAAGAAGCCCAGCGCGACCTCGCCGAGTTGCGCATTTCCAGCGACATGACCCTCGACGATTACCTGAAAGCAGGCAACTACGGCGAGCGTTTCATCCTGCATTACATCGTGCCGATGGGCGCGGCGATCTGGTCGATGCCGATGGCCGAGATGCTCAATTTTCCGCTGCAATTCTTTGTGCGCTTCTTCAAGAATCACGGGCTGTTGTCGGTGAGCAATCGTCCGCAATGGCGGGTGATCGAGGGCGGTTCCAGCGCTTACATTGCGCCGCTGACCGCCGCATTCAAAGACAAGATCCGCCTCAATTGCCCGGTAACGCGGGTTGATCGTGACGAGCACGGCGTAGTTATCCACAGCGCGGAGGGCAGCGAGCAGTTCGACAAAGTGGTGTTTGCCTGCCACAGCGATCAGGCCCTGCAATTGCTCGCCGAGCCGAGCGATGCCGAACGCGAGATCCTCGGCGCCCTGCCCTACGCCGACAACGAAGTGGTGCTGCACACCGACACGCGTTTGCTGCCGACTCGCAAACTGGCCTGGGCCAGCTGGAACTATCGGCTCAGCGGCGCCGGCCACACTCACGCCGCCGTCACTTACGACATGAACATTCTGCAAGGCATTCAGAGCGACACCACGTTCTGCGTCAGCCTCAATCAGAGCGCCGGCATCAGCCCGTTCAAAGTGCTCGCCAGATACACCTACGCTCATCCGCAATACAGCCTCGCGGCGGTAGCGGCGCAAAATCGCTGGGCGGAACTGGATGGCGCGCAACACACGCATTTTTGCGGCGCTTACTGGGCCAATGGTTTCCATGAAGACGGCGTGGTCAGCGCGTTGCGCGTGGCTTCGGCGTTCGGGGAAACCTTATGAACAGCGCCCTTTACAGCGGCTGGATCGGCCATCGGCGCTTCTCGCCGCGCAAGCATCAATTCCGCTACAAGATCGGTTTGCTCTATCTCGATCTCAGCGAACAGGACGCCGTGCTCGCGCTGTCGCCGCTGGCAGGTCGCAGCCGATTTGCACCGTTCTCCTTTCGCGAGACCGACTACCTCAAATCCTTCACCAGTCGCGGCGTGCGTTTGATTGATGCGGTGCGCCAACAGGTCGGCGCCGCCATCGGCCACGAACCGCAAGGCGCGATCTGTCTGCTGACCCAGGCGCGCAGTTGGGGTTTGTCGTTCAATCCGGTGAGCTTCTTTTATTGCCACGAGGCCGATGGGCAGCTGGCAGCGATCGTCTGCGAAGTCACCAACACGCCGTGGCGCGAGCGTTATCACTATGTGTTGCCGGCCCGTGCGCCGAGCAATCTGCAGGATTTTCACCAGCATTTTGCCGTGGCCAAGGCCTTTCACGTTTCGCCGTTTCTGCCGCGCGACCTCGAATACCGCATGAGCTTCAGCCCCGCCGCGAAAAATCTCGGCGTACACATGGCCGACTGGCAGGGCGAGGAAAAACTGTTCGACGCGACGCTCAATCTGCAACGCGAAGCCCTCGACCGTCGCAGCCTGCATCGCTACCTGAAACGCTTTCCGTGGATGACCGCAAAAACCGCGTTGGCCATTTACTGGCAAGCGCTGCGGCTTTTGCTTAAACGCGTACCGATCTTTGCTCATCAGGCTGCTGACGGCAGCTTTCAAACCGCCACTGTGCCTCCCAAGGAGCACCGCCATGAAATCCTCTAGCCTGTCGGTCAGTCGGCTCAGCACCAACGGTTTGACCGGTTCGTTGCTGCGCCGTGGCGTATTGCGTCAATTGGGTCAGCTCAAACACGGGCAACTGCTAGTGATCGAGGATGGCGAACGATTGATGTTTGGCACGCCGGGCAGTGCCTTGCTTGGGGAAGTCCACGTGCTGGATTCGGCCCTGTGGGGCATGGTTGCCAGCAACGGTTCGATCGGCGCTGGCGAGGCGTTTATTCACGGTTACTGGAGTTCGCCGGATCTGACGGCGGTGGTGCGTGTGTTCGTCAGCAACCTTGAGGTGCTCGATGCGATGGAGGGCGGACTGGCCCGCATCAGTCGGCCGTTGGTGCAAGGTCTGCACTGGCTCAATCGCAATACACGCAAGGGTTCGCAGAAGAACATCGCGGCGCATTACGACCTCGGCAACGATCTGTTCGAACAGTTTCTCGACCCGACCATGATGTATTCGGCGGCGCAGTTTCTTACCCCGGAAGACACGCTGGAGCAGGCGCAACTGAACAAACTGGAGCGCATCTGCCAGAAGCTCGCGCTCAAGCCCAGCGACCATTTGCTCGAGATTGGCACTGGTTGGGGCAGCATGGCGCTTTACGCCGCACAGAATTACGGTTGCCGCGTCACCACCACGACGCTGTCGAAAGAGCAGTACGCCTTCACCGCCCAGCGCATCGAACAACTTGGTTTGCAGGATCAAGTAACGCTGCTGCTGGAGGACTACCGCGACCTCACGGGCGAGTACGACAAACTGGTGTCGATCGAGATGATCGAAGCGGTCGGCCACCGCTTCCTGCCAACCTATTTCAAACAGTGCGCGCACTTGCTCAAGAGCAACGGTTTGATGCTCATCCAGGCGATCACCATTCGCGAGCAACGCTACGAACAGGCTAAGCGCGGCGTCGATTTCATTCAGCGCTACATCTTCCCCGGCGGCGCCCTGCCCTGTGTGCAGAAGATGCTCGAAGTGGTCAGCCGCGACACCGACATGAACCTGCTGCACATGGAAGATTTCGGCCTGCATTACGCCAAGACCCTGCGCCTGTGGCACGAGAACTTCCGCCGCGCCCATGGCCGTTTGACCGAACTGGGTTATGACGATTATTTCCTGCGGCTGTGGGAGTTTTACCTGTGCTACTGCGAAGGTGGTTTCCTCGAACGCACCATCGGCACCGCGCAATTGCTGCTGGCCAAACCCGCGGCGATGACTGCGCCATTGCTTGGCCGCTTCGATGCTTGAGCGTGTCGCCAATGCCGTGTTGTTCCAGATTGGCTGGCTGGCCTGCGTAATTGGCGGCAACAGTTTGTGGTTGTTGCTGGCGTTGGCAGTGCTGGTGATTCATCTGCGCTGGATCAGCAGTTGGGCGGCTGAGGGACGTTTGATTCTCAGCGTGGTGATTGTCGGCACGGCGGTGGACAGTGTTTTGCGCGGCGTCGGCGTGTTTGAATTTCAGGATCAATCGCCGTTGATTCCGTTGTGGTTGATGCTGTTGTGGGCGTTGCTCGCGACGACGTTGCGGCATTGTCTGCAATGGAGTGGCCGGCCCTGGTGGCTGGCGAGTGGATTGGGCGCGGTGGGTGGCGCGTTGTCGTATTACGGCGGGGGACGACTGGCCGGGGTGCAATTTCCCTACGGCGAATTACCGACACTGATTGGCATCGGCCTGCTCTGGGCACTGTTGTTTCCGCTTTTGCACACCATGGCACGGCGGCTGGCGGGCTGAGCGTCTGTCAGACCATTCACACGCACCGCAGCGACTGCCTTACACTGGGGCCATGAAAACCATTCCCCACCAGCAAATCACCGAGCCTGCAGTCACCTGCTCGACCTGCGCGGCGTGCTGCTGCCAGCTCGAAGTGATGCTGATCACCGACACCGGCGTGCCTGATCGCTTTATCGATACCGATGAGTGGGGCGGCGAAGTGATGCTGCGTCTGGACGACGGCTGGTGCGCGGCGCTGGATCGCGACACGATGATGTGCACGATCTACGAAAAACGCCCGCTGATCTGCCGCGAATTCGAAATGGGCGCCCCCGAGTGCCTCGAAGAACGCCAAGGCATCACCACCGCGTACCGCTAACCTCGCCAACACCGCAAAACCAAATGTGGGAGCGGGCTTGCTCGCGAAGGCGGTGGGTCAGCGAATTCCATATCAACTAATACACCGCATTCGCGAGCAAGCCTGCTCCCACAGGGTGATGCGTACAGCCGCAGAATCTCCGCAAATCCAAAGGCCTGATAGCGCTGCCGCTGATCCCGCCTACACCGCAAAAACAATGTGGGAGCGGGCTTGCTCGCGAAGGCGGTGGGTCAGCCAATTCACCTATCGACTGATACAACACTTTCGCGAGCAGGCTCGCTCCCACAGGTTGATGCGTACAGCCGCAGAATCTCCGCAAATCCAAAGGCCTGATAGCGCTACCGCTGATCCCGCCAACACCGCAAAACCAAATGTGGGAGCGAGCCTGCTCGCGAAAGCGGTGGGTCAGCCAACTCCATATCAACTGCTACACCGCATTCGCGAGCAAGCCCGCTCCCACAGGGGTGATGCGTACAGCCGCAGAATCTCCGCAAATCCAAAGGCCTGATAGCGCTGCCGCTGATCCCGCCAACACCGCAAAACCAAATGTGGGAGCGGGCTTGCTCGCGAAGGCGGTGGGGCAGCCAATTCCATATCGACTGATACACCGCATTCGCGAGCAAGCCCGCTCCCACAGGGTTATCGCGAGCAGTTAAATCCGGGGTTACAACGGCATTGTGTAGTGCAGCGCGTAGCTTTCTACGCCGTCGTTACTGCTGGCCAGGCCGGCGTTGGAATAGTGCGTCGCACGGATCCCGACTTCATGCCCGCCATTGATACGCAGACCAAAACCGATACGGTCTTCGAACTGGAGCGAGCCGCCAATGTTGTTGGATTCGTACTTGGTGTTGGAGAACGCGGCAACGCCGATCCCCGCTTCAACGTACGGTTTGACCGACTGGCCGGCAAACTCGTAAACAAATACCGGCGAGAACGACAGGCTGTTGTTGCTGGAGGTCTTGTCACCTTCCCAATACGTATAGGCGCCGCTCCAGTAACCGGTCAGGCGACCGACGTCGCTCTGCAGCCAGCTCTGATCCCAATCAAAATTCATCCCCAGGCGGTAGGTCATGGTCGAATCGCTGGTGGCCCCCACCGCAAATTCAACACCTGCCGCTTGTGCAGTAATGCTTTGCCCCATTAGTGCGGCCGCAATCGCGGCCAAGCAGAATAGTCGCTTCACTTTGAAACTTCCTTTTCCGGAACGATCGTTTGGTTTTCTGGTTAACACAACGCTATAGAAGTCTGCGCCCGAAAAGAAGTTCAGACGAATTTCAGCTTATTTCACGTTTTTTTCACAAACCGAAGTTTTGCACATCATTTGCGGCTTGCCCCAGCAACGGCAGGACATTTTTGAAGGACTGCAGATCCGCGCTGGTCCAGAATCTGACCGATCGGTTCGGCCCCTCAGCCAGCAGATCGCGCTCGGTCAGCAGCCGTTGAAGTTGCCGCGCCACAGCGGCGCCGGTGTCGATCAAACTGATGTCCGCCGGGATCATCGATTTGAGCATCGGCTTGAGGAAGGGATAGTGCGTGCAACCAAGAATGATCGTGTCGCAACCGTTGGCCAGCAACGGATCGACATAACTTTTCAACAACGTGCGCAATGTGTCGCTGTGCAGGTCACCGCTTTCAATCAGCTCGACCAGTCCGGGACAAGGCTGGGTAATCACCCGCACATCGGTGGCGAAACGATCAAGTAATGCCGCGAACTTGGCACTCTGCAAAGTGCCCGTAGTGGCGAGCACGCCGACCACACCGCTACGGGTCGCAGCCGCCGCCGGTTTCACCGCGGGTTCCATGCCGACAATCGGCCAGTCCGGGTAATCACGACGCAAATCGGCAACCCCGGCGACGGTCGCCGTGTTGCAGGCCAGCACCAATGCCTTGGCGCCCTGCTCGCGGAAAAACCCGGCCATCACGCTGCAACGCTGGCGGATAAATTCCGGGGTTTTCTCGCCGTAGGGAATGTGCCCGCAATCGGCGACATAGAGCAGCGATTCGTTGGGCAACAACTGCTGGATTTCTGCCAGTACCGACAAACCGCCGACACCGGAATCGAACACGCCGATCGGCGCTTCACGCATGGCGCGAGCCACAGACACTACAACCCGGATCACGCTTGACGCGCAGCTCACGGAAACGCGAGCCCAGCGCATCGATCAGCAACAAACGGCCCACCAGCGGCTCGCCGAAACCGACCAGCACCTTCAACGCTTCAAGCGCTTGCAGACTGCCAACCATACCCACCAACGGCCCGACAACACCCGCTTCGCTGCAGGTCAATTCGGCTTCGCTGCCGTGGCCGTACAAGCAGTGGTAGCACGGGCTCTCATCGCGGCGCGGGTCGAACACCGACAATTGCCCTTCAAGACGAATCGCCGCGCCGCTGACCAGCGGTTTGCGCGCCGCCACACACGCGGCGTTGACCGCCTCGCGCGTAGAAAAATTATCGGAACAATCGAGCACCAGATCCACCGCTGTCACGGCGGCGGCGAGAGAATCCTCGTCCAGCGCCTGCCGATGCGCGATCAACTGGATCTCCGGATTGATCGCGCTCAGACGCTTGAGCGCCGAGTCGACCTTGCTCATGCCGACGCTGTCGGTGTCATGAATGATCTGGCGTTGCAGGTTGGTCAGATCGACCGTGTCGAAATCCGCCAGATGCAGCTCACCGACACCTGCCGCTGCCAGATACAAGGCGACCGGCGCGCCGAGACCACCGAGGCCGACGATCAGCACGCGACTGTCCTTGAGCTTCAACTGGCCATCGATGTCGATGTGTTGCAGCAGAATCTGCCGGCTGTAGCGCAGCAATTCCTGATCATTCAGCACGGCAGGCGTCCCAGACTGATGCGTTGATGACCGCCCAGATCGGTGCGGCTGTGGACTTCTTCAAAACCGTGCGTCAGCAACAAATCGCGCACGGCTTCGGCTTGATCATAGCCATGTTCGAGCATCAGCCAGCCACCGGCCTCCAGATACTCCGGGGACTGAGCGACGATCAAACGCAGATCATCGAGGCCGTCTTCACCGGCGACCAAGGCGCTGGCCGGTTCGAAGCGCACATCGCCTTCCACCAGATGCGGATCGGCCGCCGCAATATACGGCGGGTTGCTGATGATCAACTGAAAACGCTGACCGGCCAGCGAGCTGAACCAATGGCTGCTCAGCACCGTGGCGTTGTTCAAATGCAGGCGCTGACGATTGCGTTCGGCCAGTGCCACGGCTTCGAGCACGCGATCCACCGCCGTGACTTTCCATGCAGGACGTTCGCTGGCCAGAGCCAAGGCGATCGCGCCGCTGCCAGTGCCGAGGTCGAGCACTTTAGCCGGGGTCGCGGGCAGCAATTCCAGCGCCGCTTCTACCAGCAACTCAGTGTCCGGACGCGGGATCAGCGTGTGCGGCGCGACTTCCAGATCGAGTTTCCAGAAACCCTGCTGACCAAGAATGTAGGCCACCGGCTCACCGCCACGGCGACGTTGCAGATATTCGGCAAAGGTCAGCGCCGCTTCACTCGGCACGATGCGCTCGGGCCAGGTGTGCAGAAAACTGCGCGACTTGCCCAGTGCAGCGGCCAGAAGCAATTCGGCGTCCAGACGCGCAGTGGGCGAGTCCGGCAGTTCGGCGGCGCGCAACAGGCTGGCAATGATGGTCATTTATTCACCTATCGCTGCGAGTTGATCAGCCTGGTATTCGGCCAGCAAAGGCTCGATCACCGCATCAACCCCCCCGGCGAGAATTTCATCAAGGGAATACAAGGTCAGGTTGACGCGATGGTCGGTGACCCGGCCCTGAGCAAAGTTGTAGGTGCGAATGCGCTCGGAGCGATCGCCGGAACCGACCAGCAATTTACGCTCGCTGGCGATGGCATTCGCCGCCGCTGCGGTTTGCTGATCGTTGAGTTTCGCCGACAGCCAGGCCATCGCCCGGGCACGGTTCTTGTGCTGGGAACGCTCTTCCTGACACTCGACGACGGTGCCGGTCGGAATGTGCGTGATGCGGATCGCCGAATCGGTGGTGTTGACGTGCTGACCGCCGGCCCCGGAGGAGCGGAACGTGTCGACGCGCAAATCCGCCGGGTTGATCTCGATCGCTTCGCGCTCATCCGGCTCGGGCAATACCGCCACGGTGCAGGCCGAGGTGTGGATACGGCCCTGGGATTCGGTGGCGGGTACGCGCTGAACGCGGTGCGCGCCGGATTCGAATTTCAGCTTGCCGTAAACGTTGTCGCCTTCGATGCGCGCGATGACTTCTTTATAGCCGCCGTGTTCGCCTTCGTTTTCCGAGAGGATCTCCACGCGCCAGCCGCGACGCTCGGCGTAACGCGAGTACATGCGGAACAGGTCGCCGGAGAAGATCGCCGCCTCGTCGCCACCGGTGCCGGCGCGAATTTCGAGGAAGACGTTGCGACCGTCATTCGGATCCTTGGGCAACAGCATGCGTTGCAGGTCGGCTTCCAAAGTGATCAGCGATTCTTTGGCTTCGCGGACTTCTTCCACGGCCATTTCACGCATGTCCGGGTCGTTGTCCTTGAGCAGCGCCTGCGCGCTTTCAAGATCGCTTTGTACGCTGAGGAGCTTTTTATAGCCTTGTACGACCGGCTCGATTTCGGCGTATTCCTTGGAATAGGCGCGGAATTTGCTCTGATCGGCAATGACTTCGCCGTCGCCGAGCAGCGCGGTCAGTTCCTCGAAACGATCCTGGAGGATGTCCAGCTTATTGTGCAGTGACGCTTTCATTGCGGTTTTTTATCCGAAAAGCTATCCGGTGAGCCCTCGAGGGCAAAGAGTTCCTGGGCCATGGCCAGCGCATCGAGGCGGCCTTCGGCAGAAAGCTTTTTCAGTTGCACGCTGGGCGCATGCAACAGTTTATTGGTCAGGCCACGGGCCAGTTGCCCGAGCACGTCTTCGGCGTTGCCGCCATTGGCCAGCAGACGCAGGGCTTTTTGCAGCTCTTCGTCACGCAGGCGCTCGCTCTGTTGACGATAGGCCTTGAGCACATCAACCGCCGCGAGTTCGCGCAGGCGCACCATGAAATCGTCGGCGCCGACCGAAACCATCTCTTCGGCGGCTTGCGCTGCGCCCTGGCGGCTCTTGAGGTTTTCGGCGACCACTTCGTGGAGATCGTCGACGCTATACAGGTAAACATCGTCCAGTTCGCCGACTTCCGGTTCGATATCCCGGGGAACCGCGATGTCGACCATGAAGATCGGTTTGTGCTTGCGCAGCTTCAGAGCGCTTTCCACCGCGCCTTTGCCGAGGATTGGCAACTGACTGGCGGTCGAACTGATGACGATATCGCTGCGCACCAGTTCTGCCGGGATGTCCGACAGCAACACCGCGTGGGCGCCGAACTGTTCGGCGAGCAAACTGGCGCGTTCGAGCGTGCGGTTGGCGACGACGATGCGCTTGACGCCCAGCTCATGCAAATGGCGGGCGACCAGCGTGATGGTCTCGCCGGCGCCGATCAGCAGGGCCTGGCTGCGTTGCAAATCACTGAAAATCTGTTTGGCCAGACTGACGGCGGCAAACGCCACCGATACCGGGTTTTCGCCGATGGCGGTGTCGGTGCGCACCTGCTTGGCGGCATTGAACGTCGCCTGAAACAATCGCCCCAGCAGCGGGCCGATGGTGCCGGCCTCGCGGGCCACGGCGTAGGCCGATTTCATTTGGCCGAGAATCTGCGGTTCGCCCAACACCAGCGAGTCGAGCCCGGAGGCGACGCGCATCATGTGACGAACTGCCGCATCATCTTCATGCACATAAGCACTCGCGCGCAGCTCATCGAGGCTTAAATGATGGTAATCAGCCAGCCAGCGCAAGACGACATCGGCAGAAAGCTGATCCTGTTCTATATAAAGCTCACTCCGATTGCAGGTGGAGAGGATCGCGGCTTCGCGGCTGTCGGTCAGTCGGCAGAGCTGCTGCAACGCCTCCACCAGTTGCTCAGGCGTAAAAGCCACGCGCTCGCGGACGTCTACTGAAGCAGTCTTGTGGTTGATACCGAGTGCAAGGAAGGCCATTCAAAGTCGCTGGTGGTGACGTGAAGCCGGCAATTGTCCTACTTCGTCAGATTCAGAACAACTACCGCTGACTATTGTCCCAATGGTCAGTCCCTATAATGGGCACAATTTGGCTCCTTGTAGGAGCTGCCGCAGGCTGCGATCTTTTGATTGATCGTTCCCACGCTCGGCGTGGGAATGCAGCCCGGGACGCTCCGCGTCTCAAACAACGTCAAAAGATCGCAGCCTGCGGCAGCGCCTACAGGGCGATAAGCCGTAAATTGCCTGAGCGGTTATGTTTGGCCGAAGGCTTGTGTCATGATGATCCGACCGCAGGTTAGTCGTCCTCTTCCTATATGAATAGATCTTCCGCGTTGCTCCTCGCTTTTGTCTTCCTCAGCGGCTGCCAGGCCTTGGCACCCGTGTCGCCGGACGGTACGCCGCCGGTCGAAGACACCACGCCCGCGCCTGAAAAGCCCAAGGTTTACAGCTCGTTCAGCGAGGAAACCGTCTTCAGCCTGTTGAGCGCCGAACTCGCCGGCCAGCGCAATCGCTTCGATATTGCGCTGGATAACTACGTGACTCAGGCGATCAATACGCAAGATCCGGGCGTTTCCGAGCGTGCGTTTCGCATCGCCGAATATCTGGGCGCCGATCAACCGGCCCTCGATACCGCGCTGATCTGGGCAAAAAACGCTCCGGAAGACCTCGAAGCGCAACGCGCCGCCGCCGTGCAACTGGCGCGCGCCGGGCGTTACGACGACTCGATGGTCTATATGGAGAAAGTCCTGCAGGGCAAGGGCGACACCCATTTCGACTTCCTCGCCCTGTCGGCGGCTGACACTGATCAGGAAACCCGCAACGGTCTGATGAAAAGTTTTGACCGTTTATTGCAGCGCCACCCGAACAACAGTCAGCTGATTTTCGGCAAAGCCCTGCTGTTGCAACAGGACGGCGACAATAAAGCGGCCCTGACCCTGCTCGAAGACCATCCGCCCGAAGAAGGCGAGATCGCCCCGATTCTGTTGCGCGCACGCTTGCTGCAAGTGATGAACCGTGGCGACGAAGCGCTGCCGCTGCTGCGAAAAAACATCAAGAAATACCCGGACGACAAACGCCTGCGCCTGACTTACGCGCGCATGCTGGTTGAGCAAGACCGGATGGACGACGCCAAAGTCGAATTCTCCAGCCTCGTTCAGCAATACCCGGAAGACGACGAACTGCGTTACTCGCTGGCGCTGGTGTGCCTCGAAGCCAAGGCCTGGGACGAGGCCAAGGGCTATCTGGAAGACTTGATCGCCCGTGAAAGCCACGTCGATTCAGCCCACCTGAACCTCGGTCGCATCGCTGAAGAGCGTAACGATCCACAAGGCGCGCTCATCGAGTACGCCCAGGTCGGCCCGGGCAACGACTATCTGCCGGCGCAGTTGCGTCAGGCCGATATTTTGATGAACAACGGCAAAACCGCTGAAGCGCAAAGCAAACTGGCGGCGCAGCGTGACGAAGAGCCGGATTACGCGATCCAGTTGTACCTGATTGAAGCGGAAACCCTGTCGGCCAATAAACAGGACGACAAGGCCTGGAAAGTCTTGCAGCAAGCGTTGCTGCAATACCCGGACGACCTGAATCTGCTCTACACCCGGGCGATGCTCGCGGAAAAACGCAATGATCTCGGGCAGATGGAAAAAGACCTGCGCCTGATCATCAAGCGTGATCCGGACAACGCCATGGCGCTCAATGCGCTGGGTTACACCCTCTCCGACCGCACGACCCGCTACGCTGAAGCGAAGATGCTGATCGAGCAGGCGCACCAGATCAATCCGGAAGACCCGGCCGTACTCGACAGCCTCGGCTGGGTGAATTACCGCTTGGGCAATCTGGACGACGCCGAGAAATATCTGCGTCAGGCGCTGGAGCGTTTCCCGGATCACGAAGTCGCCGCGCATCTGGGCGAAGTGTTGTGGGCCAAGGGCAACCAGCGTGAAGCCAAACAAATCTGGGGCAAATTCCTCAAGGATCAGCCCGACAGCACCATTCTGCGCAGCACCATCAAGCGCCTGACCGGATCCGAGACTCTTTAACTCATGTTTTTGCGCCACGTTATTGTTTTCAGCTTCATCGCCCTCCTCGCTGGTTGCTCGGGTTTTGGTACTCGCGAATCGGTCGAGGGCCACGGCAGTCCGGCTCAATGGGCGGCGAACAAACAGCAACTGACCGGCCTCGACGGCTGGCAGATCGACGGCAAGATCGGCATCCGCGCACCGAAAGATTCCGGTAGCGGCACGCTGTTCTGGCTGCAACGTCAGGACTATTACGACATTCGTCTGTCCGGCCCGTTGGGTCGTGGCGCTGCACGCCTGACCGGACGCCCGGGCAAGGTGTCGCTGGAAGTCGCCAATCAGGGCCGCTACGAATCGCAATCGCCGGAAGCCCTGCTCGAAGAGCAACTGGGCTGGAAGTTGCCGGTGTCGAATCTGGCCTGGTGGGTGCGTGGCCTGCCGGCTCCGGACACTAAAAGTCGCCTGAACCTGGACGCCGACAGCCGTCTGGCCAGCCTGGAACAGGACGGCTGGAAAGTTGAGTACACCGCGTACACCGAACAAAACGGTTACTGGTTGCCCGAGCGCATCAAGCTGCACGGCACCGACCTCGACGTCACGCTGGTGATCAAGACCTGGCAACCGCGCAAGTTGGGGCAATAACGCATGACCGCTGCACGTCTGACCCTGCCCTCGCCGGCCAAACTGAACCTGATGCTGCACATTCTTGGTCGCCGTGAAGACGGTTATCACGAGTTGCAGACGCTGTTTCAGTTTGTCGATTACGGCGATGAAATCACTTTTGCCGTGCGCGATGACGGCGTGATTCAGCTGCACACCGAATTTGCCGGCGTGCCGCATGACAGCAATCTGATCGTGCGCGCAGCAAAAATGCTTCAGCAACAATCGGGTTGTACGCTGGGTATCGACATCTGGATCGACAAAATTCTGCCCATGGGCGGCGGCATCGGTGGCGGCAGCTCAAACGCAGCGACCACCTTGCTCGGTCTGAATCACTTGTGGCAGCTGGGCTGGGATGAAGATCGCCTGGCGGCACTGGGTCTGACGCTTGGCGCCGACGTGCCGGTTTTCGTCCGTGGTCACGCGGCTTTTGCCGAGGGCGTGGGCGAGAAACTCACCCCGGTCGATCCCGAAGAACCGTGGTATCTGGTGCTCGTACCGCAAGTCTCTGTAAGTACGGCAGAAATTTTTTCCGATCCTTTGTTGACACGTAACACGCCGCCCATTAAAGTGCGCCCCGTTCCCGAGGGAAACAGTCGAAATGACTGCTTGCCGGTGGTTGCAAGGCGTTATCCAGAGGTACGTAACGCATTGGATTTGTTAGGTAAATTTACCGAAGCAAAGCTCACCGGAACTGGAAGTTGTGTGTTTGGGGGCTTCCCAAGCAAAGCTGAAGCTGATAAAGTCTCGGCCCTTCTGACAGAGACCCTTACAGGGTTTGTAGCGAAAGGAAGCAACGTTTCGATGTTGCATCGCAAGCTGCAAAGTCTGCTCTAAAGGAACCAAGTGCACGGCACTTGATGCAACAGATACAGGGGCGTCGCCAAGCGGTAAGGCAGCAGGTTTTGATCCTGCCATGCGTTGGTTCGAATCCAGCCGCCCCTGCCATTTTCTATACTCATCCAGGTTACCCTCAGCCTCTAGGTACTGCGCGTGTCCAAGATGATGGTCTTTACGGGGAACGCTAACCCCGATCTGGCTCGGCGTGTTGTACGTCAGCTGCATATCCCTCTCGGTGACATCTCTGTCGGTAAG
>NZ_JBIVJB010000060.1:0-31253 GCF_044750025.1 Pseudomonas sp. NPDC088885
CCAGACCGCTAGCGGTCTGGCCCTGGTGTTCGCCTTCCGTATGCTTGGCATGTTCATGGTGTTGCCGGTACTGGCAACCTACGGCATGGATTTGGCGGGAGCGACCCCGGCCCTGATCGGGTTGGCCATCGGCGCTTACGGCCTGACCCAGGCGATTTTTCAGATCCCGTTCGGGGTTATTTCCGACCGCATTGGCCGCCGTCCGGTTATTTACCTCGGGCTGATTGTCTTCGCCCTCGGCAGCGTGCTGGCCTCTCAGGCCGATTCAATCTGGGGCGTGATCGCCGGGCGAATCCTGCAAGGCGCCGGGGCGATTTCCGCAGCGGTCATGGCGTTGCTTTCCGACCTGACTCGCGAGCAGCACCGTACCAAAGCGATGGCCATGATCGGCATGACGATTGGTCTGTCGTTCGCCGTGGCCATGGTCGTCGGGCCGTTGCTGACCCGTGCGTTTGGCTTGTCCGGACTGTTTCTCGCCACCGGTGGCATGGCGCTGGTGGGCATCGTCATCGTCATGTTCATGGTGCCGAAATCGACCGGGCCGCTGACTCATCGCGAATCCGGTGTGGCGCGTCAGGCGTTGATGCCGACGCTCAAACATCCTGATCTGCTGCGCCTCGATCTGGGCATCTTTGTGTTACATGCCATGTTGATGTCGAGCTTCGTCGCGCTGCCTCTGGCACTGGTGGAAAAAGCCGGTTTGCCCAAGGAACAGCACTGGTGGGTCTACCTCACCGCGTTGCTGGTTTCGTTCTTCGCCATGATCCCGTTCATCATCTATGGCGAGAAGAAACGCAAAATGAAACGAGTTTTGCTCGGCGCCGTGACGACGCTGATGCTGACTGAGCTATTCTTCTGGCAGTTCGGTGACAGCTTGCGGGCTCTGGTGATCGGCACGGTGGTGTTTTTCACCGCGTTCAATCTTCTGGAGGCTTCATTGCCGTCGCTGATCAGCAAGGTTTCACCGGCGGGCGGGAAGGGCACGGCCATGGGCGTGTATTCCACCAGTCAGTTCCTTGGTTCGGCACTCGGCGGGATACTCGGCGGCTGGTTGTTTCAGCATGGCGGTCTGTCGGTTGTGTTCCTTGGGTGTGCCGGGCTGGCTGCACTTTGGCTGGCCTTTGCTGTTACCATGCGCGAACCTCCCTACGTGACGAGCCTGCGCTTGCAGTTGTCGCCCGAGGCGATCCGCGAAGCGGGTCTGGTCGAGCGCCTCAAGGCCCTCGTAGGGGTAACCGATGCAGTGATAGTTGCTGATGAAGCGGCTGTTTACATCAAACTGGACAAAGAATTAGTGGATCGCGACACCCTCGAACGCCTGGTGAACAACCCGGCCGGGGCTGCTTGCGACGCCTAGGAGAACGTTATGGCCCGTGGGGTTAACAAAGTCATATTGGTCGGCACTTGCGGCCAGGATCCCGAAGTTCGCTACCTGCCTAACGGTAACGCCGTGACCAACCTGAGTCTGGCAACCAGCGAACAGTGGACCGACAAGCAAACCGGTCAGAAGGTCGAGAAGACCGAGTGGCACCGTGTTTCGATGTTCGGCAAAGTCGCCGAAATCGCCGGCGAATACCTGCGCAAGGGTTCGCAGGTTTACATCGAAGGCAAGCTGCAGACCCGTGAGTGGGAAAAAGACGGTATCAAGCGTTACACCACCGAAATCGTGGTCGACATGCAAGGCACCATGCAACTGCTCGGCGGCCGTCCACAACAGGGCGACCAACAAGGCGGTGGCAACAACTATCAGCAGTCCGCTCCGGCTCCACGCCAGCAGGCGCCGCGTCCGCAGCAGTCGGCTCCGCAACAGCGTTCGGCCCCGGCTCCTCAGCAGGCCGCACCGCAACCGGCTCCGGATTTCGACAGCTTCGATGACGATATCCCGTTCTGATTTCCTGCTATAACCGCTTCATACAAAAAGGCCCATCGCTTAAACGACGGGCCTTTTTTTGTGCCTGCAAAACACCGCGATCAACTGTAGGAGCTGCGGCACGCTGCGATCTTTTGATTCTGTTTTTGAAGATCAAAAGATCGCAGCGTGCCGCAGCTCCTACGGGGGGATGTGTGTTTCAGTCGAGGATCAGGTGCGGCAGGAACCGGCTCGAGTCTTTGGTGATCAGGCTGTTGTCTTCGCGCACGCCAATACCTGCGGCTTGATCGCCAATCACCCACGAACCAATCAGCGTGTAGCTGTCGCCAAACTTCGGCAATGGCGCAAATTCCTGCAGGATAAACGGCGCATCGGTGTAGGGCCCGTCTTCTTTGACGATCAGACCTTCAGCCGTCTGCAACTCAATGTTCGCGCCTTCACGGGAAAAGTACGGCTTGCGCACCCAACCCTTGGGCACCGCACTGGCCGGGTTTGGATCAAGGTGCGCCGCGAGCAAGTTCGGATGACCCTTGTGCAGTTCCCACAATAAAGGGAGTGCGCCTTTGTTCGACAGAATCGCCTTCCACGCCGGTTCAAAAAACTGCGTATCACACTCGGCAATCGCCGCGCCGAAAGGTTCGTGGAAGATGAACTCCCAGGCGTGCAGCTTGAACAGGTGCGGGATCCAGCGATCCTGCAGATCGACAAAGCGGCCCTCAGAAGTCAGGCCAATGTCTTCAATGTCGATGTGCCGCGATTCGATGCCGACTTTTTCTGCGATCAGCCGCAGGTAATCGGTGGTGCCCTTGTCTTCGACCGAGTCTCTCATCGAAGAGAAATAGAACGGCCGCGTCAGCTTCAGTTCAGCAAAGGCCTGATGCAGCTTGGTGTCGATGCTGTTGAACTGGTCGGCATTCGCCGGCAGCGTGCCGCGCTCGATGCATTGCTCCAGCCAGCCCCACTGAAACGCCGCTGCCTCGTACAGGCTGGTCGGCGTGTCGTAGTTGAGCTCCAGCAGTTTCGCCGGGCCGTTGCCGCTGTAGGAAAAGTCCATGCGCCCGTACAGATGCGGATGACCTTCGCGCCAGGAGGTGCGGATCATGTCGTAGTACGGCGCCGGGATGCTCAGACGATCCAGCAACTCTTCGCTGTTGACCACGCGGTCGACCAGATCCATGCACATCTCGTGCAGCTCGGTGGTCGGATCCTCAAGATCGTTTTCGATCTGCGCGAGCGTGAACTGGTAGTACGCGCTTTCGTCCCAGTAGGGCTCGTCGTCGATGGTGTGAAACATAAAGCCGAGGCTTTCGGCGGTCTGTTTCCAGTCCGGGCGCTCGGCGCAGAGGATTTTCTTCATCGTCAGCTGCTCGAGCGACCGGAACTGCTGCCCCAGCCACCCCAACCGCTGCGAGCACTCGACTGGCTACCGAAGCCGCCGCGCGAGGTCGACGAGGCAACGTTGACCGGTTTGCTTTTGCTGCTTTCGTAATCCGTTTGGCTGCGCGTCGTGGTTTCGGCTCTGCGGTATTGCGTCGAAGTGTTGTAGGGCTGGCGCGTGTCGCGATCGCGGTACACCGTGCGATTGACGTTGTTGCTCATCGCGTTGCCGATCAGCCAACCAGTCAGCCAGCCACTGCCGCCGCCACTGGAGGTGTGCGAAGTGTTTTGCACATTTTGCGCGGCGGCTGCGTCACCCGCCGGCATTTGCGCGCCGGCGATGGCGTCGAGGTTCTGCGCCGGTTCACCGTTCTGCGGCACTTTGAAGCCGCCGAGTTTCGGCACGAAGCGGCCGTCGGAATTTTTCTGACACCAATCGGCGGCGAAATCCGCGTCACACTTGGCCTTGTCGTCGTACGCCGGGGCGATGCGCCGGTGTTCGGTCAGGGCAGCGACGTAAGCGTTGGAGCAGACATCGGCGGCCACTTCGGCATCGACACACTGTTCCACGCTCTGGAAGTTACGCGGCTGCTCGACCGCCGCCGCTTCACCGGAGATGGCCATGGCCACCGACGCGGCGAGGGACAACTGCACATATTTACTGCGTTTCATCGAAGGCTTCCTGCCGGTCAGTTGGACGGGGTCATGCACGCGGCGTTAAGCATGCCGACGCTGATGGCGACCGCTGCCACGTAAATGCCCGAAGCGATTTCACCGTTGGCAATGCGCTGCGAAATGCCTTTGAGCACCAGGCCGGTGGCGAGGAATGCCAGCAGTTGCACAACAGCGGCAATCACCGCCCACAGGACGAAGTCGAGGACGTTGACCGAGAAGGCGATCACGTTGCTGGCCGGGATCGCGAAACCGATGATCGCACCGGACAGGGCGATGGCGGCGGCGACGTTGCCGGAGCGAATCAACTCGAACTCTTTGTGCGGGGTGATGCGGGTGTAGACGAATTGGAACAGCATGAACAGCAGCACGGCGCCGATCAGGTAGACGACGAAACCGACCAGCGCGGTTTTGTTCAGGGAAACGGCCAGCACTTCCAGCATGAAAAACTTCCTTTTTTAGATGGGGCTCAGATCAGTCGTGTACAGCGAGATACCCAAAGAGGTGCTCAGGCTGACGGTGCCTTCTTCGTCCTGTTCGACGGAGAACAGCAGCAATTCGCGGCGATCGGTCAGGCCGGTTTCGCGTGCGTAGAGCATCGAGTGGTGTTCGATGGTGTAGGACTCGTCCGGGTTGATGACTTGTTCGGTCATCGGCACCAGTTCGGTCTGGCCCTGTTCGGTGCCCCATTCGCGGGTGTACTCGACGCCATCGTGGGTGTAGGTCGGCAGGCCGATCGCGCTACTTGGGCCGGCCAGGCGCTGCAGTTCGGCGTCACTGTTGACGGTCACGTAACTGAGGTAGTTGAACAGCGTGACCGATTCGATCTGGTCATCGCCGGTAACGTGGATCTGCAGCCAGAAATCCTCGTCGTTCATGTAATAGCGGTGCAGTTTGTTCGACTGGCCGAGGTCGACCCAACCGGCGCTCCAGATCGCTTGATCGAAGGGCACGCGCACCGTGGTCGAACCGTCGAGCAACAGCGCCAGCGTCGTATCGAACCTGACAGCCTTGCCCTGGGCCATGCCGAGTGGGCCACTGGCAACGGTCGGTGTCGGCGCAGCGGTCTGCCAGTTGCTGGTGCCCAGCAAATCTTTAAACCATCCCATGGGTACGTTCCTTGAGGCGGGTGGAAGTGTTCGTCGGCGGAAAAAGCGTGGCTAGTGTACCGGGCTGAGCGATCAACGACACGCCACTAACCATGTGGGAGCGGGCCCTGTGGCGAGGGGATTTATCCCCGTTGGGTAGCGTAGCTGCCCCAAAACCATCGCATGCGGTGTGCCTGGTTTCCGCATCTGTCGATTTTGGGGCTACTGCGTAGCCCAGCGGGGATAAATCCCCTCGCCACAAAAGCTCGCTCCCACAGGTTTTGTGTGAACGCTTACTGAGCGGATTTCTGCTTCAGGCGCTCAAGAATCGCGTTGGCGCTGCCAGCATTCGGCGTGATGCCGGCTTCTTGCAGTTTGCGGTCCAGGTCATTGCCGGTCGCGGCGTCTGCCAGTTCATCAACAGCACTCAGTTCGGCAGCGCGTTGTTGCTGTTTGGCTTGCAGGCGGTTCAGCGTACCCACGGCGGTTTCCAGTTTGCCGTTGGCGCCGCCGCTGGCGATGGACGCACTGACCTGAGCCTTTTGCACGCTGTCGCGGGCCTTGGCCATGTCGACTTGCTGGCGCAGGCTCTTGATGCGGGCTTCGGCCTTGTTGATGTCTTTGCGCATGTTTTCGGCGTAGACACCGAACTCGTCGCTCTGCTTTTTCTCGGCATCGAGGTCGTTGGTCAGGGTCGAAATCGCTTCGGCCACTTCCAGCGCCAGGTCTTCACGGCCAGCGTTCAACGCCGACACAGCCTTGGCTTCGAGATCCTTGATCTTGGCGTCGTACTCGCTCACACGGTCGGCGGCCAGTTTGTGCTTGGCCATGATGGTGACCAGCTCGCGACGTGCGTTCGACAGGGCGGTGTCGGCATCGCGGATTTCCTGATCGAGGATGCGCAGGGCCTGTTGGTCGACGATCGATTCGCCGACTTCATTGGCGCCGCCGCGCAGTGCGGTGAACAACTTGCTCCAGATGGACTGAGTCATTGGATTTTCCCTGTTGATTACTTGAAGAAGTGTTCGAAGGCTTCGCTCGCGCGCTGCACGTTGTCGACCAGGGTTTTCACCTCGGTGACCACGTTGGTCAGGCTCGAGTCGGCGCTGAGGGCGCCAAACATGTTGTAAACGGTCTGCCCGTTGGGCATCGACTCGATACCGATCGACGACAGCGGGAACATTTCCCGGCTGCGCAACACGGCGTCATTGAAGGCGTGCACGTCGGTGATCGAATCGATATCGACCAGCACGGTGTCAACGATGATCTGTTGACCGGCGACGGCGATGTGAATCGGCAGACCGCCGAATTCGTTCATTTCCAGCTTGATGCTGGGTTCAGAGCTCTGGATCAGCGACAGCGTGATCTCGTGCGAAGCCACCTCGTCCAGGGCCTTGAGGGCGTTGAAGAGGCTATCGATATTCCAGTTGTTGCCTGCGCTCATGTAATTCTCCGACATGAAAGAGCCAGCCAGAATCGGTTGGCGTAGCTGTTGCTCCATTTGCTTGAGCAAGCTTCGGTTTTCGGGAAGCACCCAAGTTTCGTGTTTCACATAACCGGCAGCGGCCAGGCCCGCACGCATCTGCTTCATATAAAAGCTCGACGGTTTTTTTGCGGACGCCTTCGCGCGCTCTCCCTTGGGACTTTCGGATTTCGCGGTGGGGGAACGGCTTTTCATGGCTATGACTCGGTTATGAACATCTCACGCGTGAGCCACACTACAACCAATCCAAAATGCCATCAATGGCTCACGCGTGAGTTTTTTATGAGAGACGAAAAAAGGCCCGCAACGTGGCGGGCCCTCTGTTTATAGACTGTTTGCAAAGTGTTGCTTAGCGATCAGCCGACAGAAATTCGTCCGTCGAGATCACATTGGCGTAGGCAAAGCCCAGTGCTGACATGAACGCGGCGTGTACATGGGCGGCAGGCACGGTCAGGCCGTTGAATTCCAGATCGCGGCTGGCGCAGGCGTCGTGAATCACCGTCACGGTGTAGCCAAGATCCGCTGCTGCCCGAGTGATGCCATCGACGCACATGTGGCTCATGCTGCCGACCACCACCAGCTCCTTGATGCCTTGCTCATCGAGGATCGATTGCAGTTCAGTCTCGCGAAACGAATTGACGAAGTGTTTGAGCACGACCGGCTCGTCGGCGCGGTTGAGCACTTTCGGGTGCAGTTTGGCGCCGTCCGAACCCGGAGTGAAAAACGGCGCATCCGGCGAAGTGAATTCGTGGCGGATGTGCACCACCGAATCGCCCGCCTCACGGAACGCTGCAATCAGTCGTACGGCATTGTCGGCGGCGGCATCCGCGCAGACCAGCGGCCACTTGCCTTGGGGGAAGTAGTCGTTCTGGATATCGACTACGATGAGTGCTTGCTTGGCCATGGGTGTGTCCTCGAAGTGCTTGTTGGTGTGGTGCAAGTATTGGCGCTGGCCGATGATTCGAGGATTGGCCGCACCGACAATAGACAGGGGAAAACTGACAATGGGCGTTGAAAAAGCCGCCATCGCTGAACTCGGCGTGCTGATTTATCCCGGCGCGCAGATGGCAGCGGTGCATGGCTTGACCGATCTGTTCAGCGTGGCCAACCGCATTGCCGCTGAGCATCAGACCGCGCAATTGCCGATGCTGCGGGTCAGTCATTGGCAGGTCGACGGTGATCAGCCGCCCGTGCGGGTTTACGACAGTCATCCGGGCGACGAAAGCGATTTGCTGGCGGTGCTGATTCCGCCGTCAATTGGCGGCTTCAGTTCGGCAAACATGCCAGCCAGCCTTGCGCAGTGGTTGCGCGATCAACATGCCCGTGGCGCGACGCTCGGCGGTGTCTGCGTGGGTTCGCTGATGTTGGCGGAAAGCGGTTTGCTCGATGGCCGTAGCGCCACCACCCACTGGACATCGGCCAAGGCGTTTGCCGAGCAATACCCGAAGATCAAATTGAAAGCCGATACGCCCATCGTCGATGACGGCGACCTGATTACCACCGCTGGATTGATGGCCTGGTCGGAGCTTGGCTTGCGCCTGGTCGACAGGTTGCTCGGGCCGAGCATCGCCACCGGTACCGCACGTTTTCTGGTGATCGAACACAGCGACAGTGCCAGTGAGTGCGGGAGCAATTTTGCGCCGATTCTCAGTCATGGCGATGCGGCGATTCTCAAGGTTCAGCATTGGCTGCAAAGCACCGGCGCGACGGATGTTTCGCTGACCGCGATGGCCGAGCGTGCAGGGCTGGAGGAGCGCACGTTTCTGCGGCGGTTTCGCGCGGCGAGCGGGTTGAAGCCGACCGAGTATTGTCAGCATCTGCGAGTGGGCAAGGCGCGCGAGATGCTTGAGTTCACCAATGGCACGATCGATCACATTGCGTGGACAGTGGGGTATCAGGATCCGGGAGCGTTTCGGGCGATCTTCAGGAAGATCACCGGGCTGGCGCCGAGTGATTATCGGGCGCGGTTTGGTGTGACCCCGAACTTGAAGGCGACAAATTCCTAATGTGGGAGCGGGCTTGCTCGCGAAAGCGGTGTGTCAGTTAACCCATGCGCAAGCTGACACACCGCTTTCGCGAGCAAGCCCGCTCCCACAGGGGGATCTCGGTTTGGTTTTGGATCGTGCAATTTGCCGGGGTTTTGTCGGCGGTCGTGCAGATTGAAACAGGCGTGGTGCCAGCACAATTCCGCCAAGTTTTTGATTAAACAAAAGTTTCCGTAGAGCAGCCGTTGGCCTGATCTCTGCACCCTTCATCGCTACAGTCATCGAACCGAGGGAAGGGGGACGCATGACCCCGATCACCCGCAGGAAAATCGTCGTCGCCCACTCGGTGCGTGCCGGCGCGCCGCAGCATGAAGTGCAAACCAACAAAGCGCTGGCCCGTTGGCTGGCGCAAATTCTCGGGTTCAAATTCGGTGGCAGTTACGACCCGGAAAAACATCGCGGTCGTGACCTCTACTTGCTGCCGACGCAAACCATCGTCGGCGCCACCCACGCTCACGAACTCGGCATCAAAGGCCCGGAAGATTTGTGGGGCGGATTTGTCGAGCACGACTTCATTTGCACCAAAGCCATCAGCCACGGTTTGCGCAGCCACTTGGCTCATGCGCCTGAGGGCTGGTCGCCGCTGTTTTCCGAACGGGTGCGCAACGTGGTGCTCGACGGCCTCAGCGTGTTTTCCCTGGAAGATGCGCGGCCTGCCGCCGAGCATTTGCTGTACAGCGGGCCGATCCGTTTGAAGCCAGTTCACGCCTGTGCCGGTCGCGGCCAGGAAGTGATCAAGAGCCTCGACGCCTTCGATGAAATCCTCGCCCGGCCCGATATCGAAAAACAGTTCAGCGAAGGCGTGGTACTGGAACAGGACTTGAGCGACGTCGTCACCCACAGCGTCGGCCAGACGTTCATCGGCGACAAAGTGCTGAGCTACTGCGGTGATCAATACTTGACCAAAGATGCCCACGGCGAAGACGTGTATGGTGGTTCGAACCTGCTGGTGGTGCAGGGCGGCTATGACGCTCTGCTGAAGCTGGATCTGGCGGATGATGTCCGGCTGGCCATCGAACAGGCGCAGATTTTCGACAGTGCCGCCGATGAAGCTTATCCGCGCTTCTACGCCTCGCGGCGCAATTACGACATCGCTCAAGGGTTGGACAGCAACGGCAAAACCCGCAGCGGCGTGCTCGAACAATCCTGGCGCATGGGCGGTGCCAGCAGTGCTGAAGTTGCCGCGCTGCAAAGCTTCGTCAACGACCCGGGGATGCGCGCGATTCGTGTGTCTTCAGTGGAAACCTACATCGATCAGCCGCTGCCGGCAGACGCCATCGAGGTGTATCGCGGCCCGGCGGAAAACAGTGAATTTCTCCTCAAATACGTAACGGTCAAATCTTATGACGGCTAGAAGCGAAAGCATTCAAATCGACATTGATGATGAACAGATGAGCGGGACGTTTCTCAGTCCCAAATCGAAAGTCCCGGGGGTGTTGTTTGTTCACGGATGGGGCGGCAGTCAGGAGCGAGATCTTGAACGGGCCAAAGGCATCGCCGGACTGGGTTGCGTGTGCCTGACCTTCGACTTGCGCGGGCATACCGGCGGCACCGGAATTCCGCTGACTCGCGTCACCCGTGAAGACAATCTGCGTGATTTGCTCGCGGCGTATGACCGCTTGCTCGCGCATCCTGCGCTCGATACCTCGGCGATTGCCGTGGTCGGCACCAGTTACGGTGGTTATCTGGCTGCAATCCTGACGTCGCTGCGCCCGGTGCGCTGGCTGGCGCTGCGGGTGCCGGCGCTGTATCGCGACGAGCAATGGCACACGCCGAAGCGGGAGCTGGATAAAGCGGATTTACGTGATTATCGAAGCACGCTGGTGCGCGCTGACAGTAACCGTGCGCTGCATGCGTGTTCGCAATTCACCGGGGATGTGTTGCTGGTGGAATCGGAAACCGATGACTACGTGCCCCACGCGGCGATCATGAGTTACCGCGCGGCGTGTCAACAGACGCATTCGCTGACACACCGGATTATCGATGGCGCCGATCACGCGCTGAGCGAGCCGGTTTCGCAGCAGGCGTACACCTCGATATTGGTGGACTGGATTACCGAGATGGTCGTCGGCGAACGGTTGAGCATTATTCAATCAACATGATTTTTGGTGTTCTCCGGGACGCCTTCGCGAGCAGGCTCGCTCCCACATGGAAATGCATTCCAAATGTGGGAGCGAGCCTGCTCGCGAAGTGGGCATCAGCCTCCAATAAATCTCAGGAAGGTTTTTTCTCTATCCGCAACGCCTTCGCTTTGGCCTCTACCACCAAATACATCACCACCGTAATCAACAACGGCAACAGAAAATAAATCGCCCGATACGCCAGCAACCCCGCCACCAGACTCCCTCGCGAAGCTTCATGCTGCAGCAGCGCAACAAACACCGCCTCCAGCACGCCAAGCCCCGCCGGAATATGCGTGATCACCCCGGCAATCGCGCTGATCAACAACACACCCAGCACCAACGGATAATCCAATTTGCTCGGCAATAACGTGAAAATCACCGCCGCCATCAGCGACCAGTTCAAGGCGCCCAACAGCAGCTGCAACACCGCCATGCGCAGCGATGGCAGGTTGATTTCCACGCCACGAATCGACCACTCGCGGCGCTTGGAAAACTGACACGCCGCGAGGTAACCGGCGCTGACCAGCAGCAACAAAACCCCGATGCCCTGCAACGCGTCGCTGCTGACTTTCCACCCCGGCGGCATAGTCACCAGGCCACTGCTGAATACCGCACCGGCAATGGTCATGTAGCCAAACCAGTTAGTCGCCAGGCTCAGCCCGAGAATCTTGGCGATGTTGCCTTTACTCACGCCCAACCGTGAATACAACCGATAACGCATGGCGATGCCGCCGACCCACGCGCTCAGGTTCAGGTTGAACGCATAGCTGATAATCCCCACCGGCAGAATCTGTTTCCAGGTCAGATCCTGACGAATGTAGGTGCGGCCGATCAGGTCGAAACTGGCGTACACCAGAAAGCTCAGCAGCGTCAGGCTGGCGGCAATGATCAGCGTGCGCACCTTGAAGTCGGCGAGGGTTTCCAGCACTTCTTTCCATTCGATGCGCGTGGCGAACATCGTCAGCAGCACGATC
This sequence comes from Pseudomonas sp. NPDC088885, assembly GCF_044750025.1. NCBI lineage: Bacteria > Pseudomonadati > Pseudomonadota > Gammaproteobacteria > Pseudomonadales > Pseudomonadaceae > Pseudomonas > Pseudomonas sp. NPDC088885. The sequence goes on from NZ_JBIVJB010000060.1 coordinate 11,633, forward strand.
AGTGCGAGGAAAAACAACAGGGTCAGCGGGCGTTTCCAGCGGCTCCATTTCGATTGCGTCGCTGGCGCCGCGTGACCGCTCGGGTGCGCTTCGGAATGGCTCATGAGCGGTTACCTCGAAACGGCTTGAGCCGCGGTTTGTGCGCCGGCAACCAACCCGCCATCGCCGGGAAATGCCGCAGAAAGTGGAACACCAGAAAGCCCACGGTCATGTGCCAGATACGTCCGCGTGGCGACTTGCTGGCGTCCATGGCTTTGCAGTGGTTTTGGCTGAGGTCTTCGAGGCGCTCGAACAAGTGCTGATTAAACGCGCGATCGCGGATCAGCACGTTGGCTTCCAGGTTCAGCGACAGACTCAGCGGATCGAGATTGCTCGAGCCGACGGTGCTCCATTCATCATCGACCAGCGCGACTTTGCCGTGCAGCGGACGCTGGCAATACTCATGAATCTGCACGCCAGCCTTGAGCAAATAATCGTAGGTCATGCGCGCCGCGAGTTTCGCCACCAGCATGTCTGGCTGGCCTTGCAGGATCAGCCGCACATCGACACCGCGCCGGGCGGCATTGCGCATTTCACGCAGCAAGCGGTAACCGGGAAAGAAGTAGGCGTTGGCGATCACCACACGGCGTTTGGCGCGGCGCAGCGCTTGCAGATAAACGTCTTCGATATCGGTGCTGTGCTGGTCGTTGTCGCGGAACACCAGGCGTACCTGACCGTCATGATCATCGAAGGCCATTTCCGCGCGACGCTGGCGCCGGCGTTGCCACCAGAACCGCGCGCGACCCGGGCGACCACTTTGCAGCAGGGCGAAGTGATGGATGTCGGCGACCGCCGGGCCCTGAATTTCCACCGAATAATCCTGCTTGGCTTCAGGGCCGAAATCAGCCAGATGATCGCCGGAAAAATTGATCCCGCCGATGAACGCGACCATGCCGTCGACCACGACGATTTTGCGGTGCAAGCGGCGGAACCAGTTGGTACGAATGCCGAGGCGTCTCGGCGCTGGATCGAAAATCTGCAAATGCACGCCGGCCTCGCTCAATGCGGCGAGATAACCGGTGGTCAACTCGCCACAACCGAAGCCGTCGAGGCTGACGGTGGTGCGCACGCCGCGCTTGGCCGCATCAATCAGAATCTCCTGCAGCTCGGCGCCGACCTTGTCTTCGAAAACGATGAAGGTCTCGAGGATAATTTCACTCTTCGCCGCACGCATCGCTTCAAACACACGCGGGAAGTATTCCTCGCCGTTTTCCAGCAATTGCACATGGTTGCCGCCCTGCCAGCGGTACTCGACGTCGACCTGGCCGGGCTCGCGCACCGGCGGGGTAATGCTGATGGGTTCCACGGCGGATTTCTCCAGCGGCGCGCTGTTCATAGTTCGATCTCCACCGATAACGGTGCGTGGTCAGAAAGGTGAGACCAGGGCCGGTTGGCAAGTACTTTCGGCTGGCTGGCTTTGAGGTTACGGACATAGATACGGTCGAGGCGCAGTGTCGGCAGACGTGCGGGGAAACTGCGCGCCGGTTTGCCGTGGTGCTCGGCGAACACTTCACGCAGGCCCGAGGGTTTGAGCAACGCATCAGCGCGCTGGCGCCAGTCATTGAAGTCACCGGCGACGATCACGGGCGCGTCGTCCGGCAGTTCGGCCAAGCGTTCGCCGAGTAGCTTCAACTGGGCGTTGCGATGACTTTCACGCAGGCCCAGATGCACGCAGATCGCATGGATCTCGGCGCCGTCGCCGGGCAGACGCAGCACGCAATGCAGCAGGCCACGGTTCTCATGGCCGCTGATCGACACGTCGAGATTGTCGTGGCGGATGATCTGGAATTTCGACAACAACGCATTGCCGTGATCGCCGTCCGGGTACACCGCGTTGCGCCCATAGGCGAACTGCGGCCAGAGGCTGTCGGCGAGGAATTCGTACTGCGGCATCGTCGGCCAATTGCTGTAGCGCTTGTGATGATGCTCGTGGGTGCCGTGGACTTCCTGCAGGAACACCACGTCGGCGGCGACGCTGCGCACCGCTTCGCGCAATTCCGGAAGGATGAAGCGCCGGTTGAGGGCGGTAAAACCCTTGTGGGTGTTGACCGTCAGCACGGTGAACGTACGCACCGACGGCGCGACGACCGAGCCTTCATCGGTGAAGCCGACCGGTTCTGAAATACTCATGCCAGCACTCCTTCGCCAGCGGGTTCACCGGGGGTGGTGGCGAGGTCTTTATCCAGCTCGAAACGGTGCAGCAGATCACGGGCGTCGTAGGGCGCGCGGACTTTGATGTCGTTGTCGAAATAGCAGAACACTTCGCGGGATTTGCGTGCGCGCGGCTTCAAGCGCGGGGCGATCAGATGGGCATCTTTCGGTTGCTCGCCATGGTGCCAGGCGTCGATGCGCTCGGCCCAACGCTTGAGGGCTGGCGCGGTGTAACCGCTGGCGTAGAGTTCTTCGGCACCGTGCAGGCGCAGGTAAACGAAGTCGCTGGTGAGGTCTTCGCGGTAGGGCCATTTATCGGCGGTGTCGGCGATTACCAGGGCGGTGTTGTAGCGCTTCAGTAACCGCACAAATTCGGGATCGAGGAAGCTGTCGTTGCGGATTTCCACGGCGTGGCGTAACGGCTTTTTGCGCCAGGCTTTCATGCTCGCGTGGCCGTGCAGGTGGGAGTCGTGTTGGTGGGCGAGGGCGGCCGCCGCTTCGGTGTCGTGGGGCAATAGCGCGAGGAAATGCTCGAAACGCTCGGGCTCGAATTTGAAGTTCGGCGGGAACTGCCAAAGGATCGGCCCGAGTTTTTCCTTGAGCTCCAGAATTCCCGAGGCGAAGAAATTCGCCAGCGGTTTTTCGATATCGCGCAAACGGCGGATATGGGTGATGAAGCGCGGGGCTTTGACGCTGAAGACGAAGTCGTCGGGTGTTTCGGCGTACCACTGCGCATAGCGTTCGGGCCGTTGCAGGGCGTAGAACGATCCATTGATTTCGATGCTGTTGACCGCCCTCGACGCGAACTGCAGTTCGCGCTTTTGCGCCAGTCCCTTGGGGTAGAAATCCCCGCGCCACGGTTCGTAGCGCCAGCCGGAAATACCGATGTGAATCGTCGCCATGCCACCCTCCCGTTGAAAGCCCTCGTGTTGCCACTGTCTTTTGATGACTGCGGGTGGATCGGGAAAGTTTCGGCGGTATTACGGACGGTCACATCTAAGGCGAAGATCAAAAGCGCTCCCCCTCACCCCAACCCTCTCCCCCAAGGGGGCGAGGGGGAAGGGAGCAGATCTGCGTGGTTTTGAAGGCCTGAGTTCGACTGTAGGCCTTCAGGTCGATGCATCAAGACCAGTCAACTCGGTCAGTTCCCTCTCCCTCTGGGAGAGGGCTAGGGTGAGGGGGCTCTTGAACTTGCCGCGCAAAACTTGATCAGTTCCTTACAGGTTCAGCCACGGGAGATCGGAGTTTTGGTCAAGTTCAGGATCGCCATTCTGCTGGGAGCATTGCTGTTTCTCGGTGCCAGTGAAATCGACGCCGCCGCGCTGCCGGGTGTTCCGGCCGCTGCCGAAGAACCGGCCAAACCCGAGCCGCTGGTGCAGGGCGGTCTGCTCGGTGCGATCAGTTCGAGCATCGACGACGTGCAGGACAAACTCGACATCAACGAGCATCTGGTCGACGCCTGGCGCCTGCGCGCCGACCGTGCGGCCGATGAAGTCGACAAATTGGTCAACCAGCCGTCGAACCGCTCAGGCTGGAGTGTCGCCGGGGATTTCCTCACGCTGTCCGGCACTTGGCTCGGCAGTTTTGCGCTGCTCACCGTACTCGGCAGTTTGTTGGCCAACCGTATGCGTGGGGGCCGCTGGTTACGCACCCGCCAACGCAGTCAGGATCTGATCGGTTACCTGCTGCCGTACACGCTTCCGGCGCTGATCTGCCTGCCGTTGACCCTGTATGTCAGTCATTTTCTGCAAGCTTCGGTGGGGCGCGCGCTGGCGCTGTGTCTGGCTTATGCCACCAGCAGCGGCATCTTTTCCACTTCGATGCTGTTATGCGTGGTGGTGATGTTCAACGTCGGGCACAAACGTCCCGCTGCACGCATCATTCGCAATTATTGTCCGCGACCGTTGTTCCTGATCGGCTTCCTCGCCGCCCTCAGCGATGCGCTGACCAGCCCGCAAATCGCCCGGCAACTGGGCGGCAATATCACCAGCAGCGTCGCCGTGTTTACCGGCCTGATCGCCTCGGTGATTTTCGGATTGTTGGTGATTCGCTTGCGTCGCCCAGTGGCGCATCTGATCCGCAACCGCTCGCTGGCTCAACGTTTGAAACAGCCCTCCTTGCAGGAGTCACTGCGGATTTTTTCCGGGCTGTGGTATTGGCCGATTGTGTTGATGGTGCTGGTCTCGGCGGTGAATCTGATCGGCATCGGCGAGGACAATCAAAAAGCCCTGCGCTGCGCGTTGTTCACCACGGTGCTGCTGATCGGCACGGTATTTCTCAGCACGATTCTGCAGCACTTGTTCAAGTCACGAAAAGCCGAAGCGATCCAGCGCAGCAGCGCCTACAAGGAACGCTTCCTGAGCCTGCTGCACGCCTTGCTGCGGATTGTCATTGCGATTGCCTTCATTGATATTCTCGGACGGATCTGGGGCGTGTCGCTGCTTGATTTCGCCCAGAGCAGCACGGTCGGGCGAGCGATCAGTAATGCGCTGAGCAGCATTGGTCTGATCTTCCTGGTGACCTGGCTGTTGTGGGTGGTGCTCGACACGGCGATTCAGGAGGCATTGAAACCACCGCTCAGCAAACGCGCGGCGCGCCAGCCGAGCACACGGGTGAAAACCATCCTGCCGCTGCTGCGCAACGCGATCAAAATCATCCTCGTGGTGATCTGCGCGATCACCACCATGGCCAACCTGGGGATCAACGTTGCGCCGCTGCTGGCGGGTGCCGGGGTGGTCGGTCTGGCCATCGGTTTCGGTTCGCAGCAATTGGTGCAGGACGTGATCACCGGGCTGTTCATCATCATCGAAGACACCCTGTCGATTGGTGATTGGGTGGTGCTTGATTCCGGGCATGCCGGCACGGTCGAAGGGCTGACCATTCGTACGCTGCGCCTGCGTGACGGCAAGGGTTTTGTGCACTCGGTGCCGTTTGGCCAGATCAAGGCGGTGACCAACCAATCACGGCAGTTTGCCTATGCGTTTTTCTCGGTGCAGTTCACCTATGACACGGACGTGGATAAAGCCATTGAGTTGATTCGCGAGACCGGCGATTCGATCCGCGAAGACCCGTTCCTCAAGTACAACCTGCAAGGGCCGCTGGATGTGTTTGGCGTGGACCGGATGGATTTGAATGGCGTGGTGCTGACGGCGCAGTTCAGGACGGTGTCGGGTGGGCAGTATGCGGTGAGCCGGGCGTTTAACCAGCGTTTGAAGAAGCTTGTGGATAACACCGAGACGGTGCATTTCGCGCAGACTTATCCACAGCAGGTTTTGTTGCCGAAGCGGCAGGTGCAGGAGGGAGAGGTGGTGGCGACCGAGGTGCCGCAGGGGTCGCGGACATAGCGCAAGATTATGTGGGGCAGTGCCGGCCTCTTCGCGAGCAAGCCCGCTCCCACAGGGGGACGCGGTCAAACTGTGGGAGCGGGCTTGCTCGCGAAAGGGCCAGCGCAGATACCCTCAATGCCGGATCAGCTTGCCGCGCACCTGCTCCATATCGATCTGATCCAGCTCCAGCCAAAACTGCTGCTTGCCGCCAATCTCCGCCGCCGCCGGCAACCCATCGCGATACACCAGCCGATTACTCACCAGCGCCGGCACTTTTACCCCCGGCAACAACGTCCCGGCCAGGTTCAGCGGATCAACCCCACACACCGCCACCAGACTGCCGTCATGCGGCCGCCGCCGTACTTCGCGCAACAATGGAATGGCTTCGGGCAAGGCAAACTGTTCCCCCGCCAAACCACTGACAAACCGCCCGCCACGAATTTCGCCGCGCGCTTCCAGCCGATGAAACGTGCGCAGCAATTCCCGCCAACTCGGCAGCCAATCCGCCTCACGCTCCAGCAAGCGCCAGAACACCACGCCGTAACGGCGCAGCAAGGTCATGGCGACATGCTCCAGGGTTTCGCTGTTATCCACAGCCGCCCCGCGCCGCAGCAAAGCCCAGCGCCCGGCATCATCCATGCCGCCAACAAACGCCCCGCGTCCACGCCGACTGCTGCGCTGCTGGCGCTTGCTCGCCGGGGTGATCAGCGCACGCAGGCCGGCGAAGCTGTCGGCGTTCACCAGCCCGGCACCGACCAGTTCCTGCAAGGCGATTTCCAGTTCGGTGCGCAGCAGATGCGCTTCATGAATTAGCTCATCGAAAAACAGCGCACCGTGCTGACTAAGCGCTTCAAAGACCTTCTGGGTTTTCGGCGACAGCTCGCTCACGGATGTCTGTTCGGCCAGCGCGCTCCATAAGCCAACCTGATTGCGCGGCAGCAACACGATCGGCGTACTGCGCAACGCCGTGCCGCTGACTTTTTGCCGGGCACTGAGGCGCGTCCACACCAGTTTGCCGTTGCGGCACAGGTCATCCAGCCAGCTCGGCGAATAGTCTTTCAGGCGCGCCGGGAGGATATCGCTGTCCCACGCCGAGGCCGCTGCCGCGTAGCCTTCGAACTGGCCGACAATCGCCGGCAACACTGCGCTGCCTTGGCCACGAGTCGAGAGCGAAAGGTGCTGCCAGTCGAACAGAAAACGCATGAAATCCTGCAGCGCCACCGGTTCGATTTCCCGGCGCAGACGCTTGACCGTGTAGCGATGAATGCGCGCGAGCAGATGGCGTTCGCACCATTCCTCGATGTTGAGTTTCGGCGTGAACTGGCCGCGCAGCACGTAGCCTTCACGCTCGAGTTGGGCGAGCGCTTGGTTGACTTGAGTGGCCGGCAGCCCAAGCGGTTCGGCGATAGCGGTTAACGGCAACGGGCCGAAAGCACCTAGGCGAGCTCGAATCACTTCGACCAATGCCTCATCGGTCGTCCAGACCTCATCGAATCCCGGCAACACCTCCAGCTCAGGCTGCAATTTGGCCTGTGGATAAAGCGCTTGCAGGCAGGTCAGGCGTTCGCGGGCCAGCCATAAACAATGCTCGGCATTGATCTGCAATCGGCAGGCGCGGCCGCTGCTGGCCAAGGTTTCCAGCCATTCACGCCAACCTTCGTTCGCTTGCGCCTCATCCTCGCTGATGCATGCCAGACTCATCAGCGCCTCATGCATTTCATCCACAGCGTTCGGCGTCGGCCAGGCTTCTTCGCGTACGGCCGTAATCGCGTCGGCATCCAGCGCACCGAGATCATCAGTTGATTGCGGGTCGCTCCAGCGGCGGTTGATTACCGCTTGGGTGCGACGTTCTTCCAGTGGCGCATCGTCGAGAAAGGTGTACGGCCGCGCACTGAGAATTTCCGCCGCGAGCGGTGAGGGCGCCGGCAGATCGCGGCTGATCAAACGCACTTCGCCACGCTCCATGCGTCGCAGCAGATTGAGCCAGCCTTCGCAGTCCATAGCCTCGTGCAGGCAGTCGTCGAGGGTTTGCTCAATCAGCGGATGCTCGGGAATTTCCCGTTCGCCAGCGAGATTTTCCAGGCAGGCGATCTGATCGGGAAACACGCTGGCAATCAGGTCTTCGCTTTTCATTCGCTGCAACTGCGGCGCGACTTTGCGTCCGCCGGTAAAACGCGGCAGCGCCAGCGCTACGCCGGCATTCCAGCGCCAGCGCACGCCGAACAGCGGCGCATCGAGCACCGCTTGAATAAGGATGTGCTCGGCGCTGTTGCTGTGCAGGTAGCGCCAGATTTCATCCAGTTCAAAACTGTGGCTGGTGGACAGCGACAGCACAATCGCGTCTTCGCTGGCCGCTGCCTGTAATTCGAAGTTGAACGTACGGCAGAAACGCTTGCGCAGGGCCAAACCCCAGGCGCGGTTGATGCGGCTGCCGAACGGTGAATGGATGATCAGTTGCGTGCCGCCGGACTCGTCGAAAAATCGCTCCATCAACAGCGTGTCCTGCGAGGGCAGGGCGCCGAGGGTTTGCCGGGCGCGGGCGAGGTATTCGACCAGTTGTTCGGCGCTGGCGCGGTTGAGGCCGAGGGTCTGCGTCAGCCAGTCGAGGGCTGATTGCAAGTCTCCGGGGCTGGCGCCGAGCAACGCGTCGAACTGCGCTTGCAGGCGCGCCACGGCGAACGACAGTTCATCGCTGCGCCCCGGTGCTTCGCCGAGCCAGAACGGAATGGTCGGCGGCTGACCGTGGGCATCCTCGACGCGCACCTTGCCGGTTTCCACGCGCAGGATCCGATAAGAGGTATTGCCGAGCTGGAACACATCGCCGGCAATGCTTTCCACGGCGAAGTCTTCGTTGACGCTGCCGATGTTCAAGCTTTGCGGCTCAAGCATCACGCTGTAATCGGCGTTGTCGGGAATGGTGCCGCCGCTGGTCACGGCAGCGAGTTTCGCGCCACGCCGACCACGCAAGGTGCGGCTGACGGCGTCGCGGTGCAGGTAGGCGCTGCGAATGCCTTGGCGACCGTTGTAACCTTCGGCGAGCATGCTCAGCAGGGCCTGATAGTGTTTTTCGTCGAGACCACGATAGGGCGAGGCTTGGCGGAACATCGCGAGCAAGGCGTCTTCTGACCATTCCTGACAGCTGACTTCGGCGATGATTTGTTGGGCGAGTACATCCAGCGGCGCGACGGGAATATGCAGGGTGTCGAGTTCGCCACGGCGTACGCAGTCGAGCAGGGCGGCGCATTCGATCAAATCGTCGCGGGTGGTGGCGAACAAGCGGCCCTTGGGCGTGCCGCCGACCTGGTGTCCGGAACGACCGACCCTTTGCAGAAACCCGGCGATGGAGCGCGGTGAAGCGATCTGACAGACCAGATCGACTTCGCCGATATCGATGCCCAGTTCCAGCGAAGCGGTGGCGATCAACACCTGCAACTCGCCACGCTTGAGGCGTTGTTCGGCGTCGAGACGAAACTCCTTGGCCAGACTGCCGTGATGCGCCGCCACTGCATGTTTGCCGAGGCGCTCGCTGAGGTGGCGGCTCAGACGTTCGGCCAGGCGTCGGGTGTTGACGAAAATCAGTGTGGTGCGGTGCTCGCGTGCGAGTTCGGCGAGGCGGTCGTAGACCAATTCCCAGACATCGTTGGCCATCACCGCTGAAAGCGGCACGGGCGGCACTTCGATGCCGAGATCCCGTGGCCGGGCGTGACCGATGTCGATGATTTCGCAGGGCCGGTCATGGCCGACGAGGAACTGCGCCACGGCTTCGACCGGTTTTTGCGTGGCGGAAAGACCGATGCGGGTCAGCGGTTCGGCGCACAAGGCTTGCAGGCGCTCAAGGCTCAGGGACAAGTGGCTGCCGCGTTTGCCGGCGGCCATCGCATGGATTTCGTCGATGATCACCGTGCGCGTGGTGCCGAGCATTTTTCGCCCGGATTCCGAGCCGAGCAGGACGTAGAGCGATTCCGGCGTGGTCACCAGAATGTGCGGCGCGGTTTTGCGCATGGCGGCGCGGTCTTTTTGCGGGGTGTCGCCGGTGCGCACGGCGGTGGTGATGTGGACTTCCGGCAGGTTCATTTGCCGCAGCTGTTCGGTGATCCCGGCGAGTGGATTTTGCAGGTTGATGCGGATGTCATTGGACAGTGCTTTGAGCGGCGAGACGTAGACGACCAGGGTTTCGTCGGGCAGGCCGTCGGGGTTTTCCAGGCCACGGTGGACGAGGTCGTCGAGTACGGCGAGGAACGCGGTCAGGGTTTTGCCCGAGCCGGTGGGCGCGGCGATCAGCGTCGAGCGGCGCTGGCGGATCAACGGCCATGCGCGGGCCTGGGCGGCGGTGACCGTCGGGAAGGTCCTGCGAAACCAGGCGCTGACGGCGGGGTGAAAGCCTGCCAGAGCGCTGTCGGCGGGGAGGGGCAGATTCATGGCTTAAGTTATGCGGTCGCAGGGGGGAAGATGCAAGTACCGCTCAGGATCTTCAGTGTCTGGCAGGGCCCCTTCGCGAGCAGGCTCGCTCCCACAGTGGATTTATGTGCGCCGCACATCCCTTGTGGGAGCGAGCCTGCTCGCGAAGGGGCCAGTGGCCACAGCACAAATCCCGGGGATGAACACTTTACGGATGACGGTTGCGCACTAAACCCGCAAAATGCAACGATTCCGGCAATTATCGGCGACGCTTCCACAAGATCCGTCGCTCAAGCCATCGTTCCAATCAGACTGGGCCTGCTGACTCTATGCGAATGCGCCTTATGTTACTGGGCGGCGGAAATGCCCTTGGGCAGGCGCTGATTCGCCTCGGTGCGGAGGAAGACATCGGTTTCCTCGCCCCCCGCCCGCCCGAAAACGGCTGGGATGCCGCGAGCCTGACCCAATTGCTCGACGACACCCGTCCCGATGCGTTGATCAACCTCGCCTACTATTTCGACTGGTTCCAGGCCGAAACGGTCAGCGAAAGCCGTATGGCCGGGCAGGAACGCGCGATCGAGCGTCTGGCCGAATTGTGCCAGCACCACAACATCGTCCTCGTGCAGCCCTCCAGTTATCGGGTGTTCGACGGCTCGCGCGCCACCGCTTACAGCGAAAAAGACGAACCAGTGCCGCTGGGCCTGCGCGGTCAGGCGCTGTGGCGCATTGAGCAGAGCGTTCGCGCGACTTGCCCGCAGCATGTGTTGCTGCGTTTCGGCTGGCTGCTCGATGACAGCGCCGACGGCACCCTCGGGCGTTTCCTCGCCCGCGCCGAGCAACCGGAAGAATTGCTGCTGGCCGATGATCGCCGTGGCAATCCGACCCCGGTCGACGACGCTGCGCGGGTGATCATCTCGGTGCTCAAGCAACTCGATTGCGCGGCGCCGCTGTGGGGCACTTATCATTACGCCGGCCACGAGGCGACCACGCCGCTGGCGCTGGGTCAGGCGATTCTGACCGAAGCGCGCAGCCTGCACGCCCTGGCCATCGAAGCGCCGACCGCTCAGGCTCACGCCGCGCGCCCGGACGCTGCCGAAGAACCGCAACACGCGGTGCTGGCCTGCAAGAAAATTCTGCACACTTTCGGGATCAAGCCGCGCGCCTGGCGTGCCGCGCTCCCGGCTTTACTGGATAGGTTTTATCGTCATGGCTGAAGGCCCTGTTTTAATCACCGGCGGCGCCGGTTTCATCGGCTCGCACCTGACTGACGCGTTGCTCGCCAAGGGCCATTCGGTGCGCATTCTCGATGACCTGTCGACCGGTAAACGCGCCAACCTGCCGCTGGACAATCCCAAGGTTGAACTGGTTGTTGGCGATGTTGCCGATGCGTCGCTGGTCGCTCAAACGATGCAGGGTTGCAGCGCCGTGGCGCACCTGGCGGCTGTGGCCTCGGTGCAGGCTTCGGTGGATGATCCGGTGAAGACGCATCAGAGCAATTTCATCGGCACGCTGAATGTCTGCGAAGCCATGCGTCAGGCCGGGGTTAAACGTGTGCTGTTCGCCTCCAGCGCGGCGGTGTACGGCAACAATGGTGAGGGTGAGTCGATTGATGAAGACACACCGAAAGCACCGCTGACACCGTATGCCTCGGACAAATTGGCCGGTGAGCATTACTTCGATTTCTATCGTCGCCAGCACGGTCTGGAACCGGCGATTTTCCGCTTCTTCAACATCTTCGGCCCACGCCAGGATCCGTCCTCGCCGTACTCCGGGGTGATCAGCATCTTCAGCGAACGCGCGCAGAAAGGGTTGCCGATCACCGTGTTTGGTGACGGTGAGCAGACGCGGGATTTCCTTTATGTCGAGGATCTGGTCGACGTGCTGGTGCAGGCGATTGAAAAGCCTGAAGTGGAAGCCGGCGCGGTGAATGTTGGCTGGAATCAGTCGATGAACCTCAAGCAAATGCTCGCGGCGTTGCAGACGGTGGTGGGGGAGTTGCCGCCGATTAGCTACGGGCCGGCGCGGTCGGGGGATATTCGGCATTCGCGGGCGAATAATCAGCGCTTGCTGGCGCGGTTTAAGCTGTCACCGCAGACGCCGATGAGCGTGGGGTTGGCGCGGTTGTTGGGGCGTTCCTGAGAAGAGCCCCTCACCCTAGCCCTCTCCCGGAGGGAGAGGGGACTGACCGGGGTGGATGGTCGAGTTACGCCGACGTGAGATACCGAGTCGAACTCAGGTTTTGAACAGCACACAAATCTGCTCTCTCTTCCTTCTTCTTGAAGGACTGATCGCGGTGGATGGTCGAGTTACGCCGACGTGAGATACCGAGTCGAATTCAGGTTTTGAAAAACATGAAGATCGGCTCCCTTTCCCCCTCTCCCTGAGGGAGAGGGCTGGGGTGAGGGGGTTGGATTTCAGCCACCCAACAATTCCAGCAGACATGAAAAAGGCGCCCTTCAACAGGCGCCTTTTTCACGGCCGGAATGTACCGCTATCCCTTGTGGCGAGGGGATTTATCCCCCGATCAACTAACTGGCAGTCGCCTTCAGATTCAAGTCTGCCCACCACCAAGCCTCATCCACCACCACGCGAATGTTCCTTAGAACTTGTAACCCAACCCCACCATGTACACAAACGGGTCGACATCCACATTCACCCGTGCCCGAGTGCCCGGCGCCACTGCGTTGTTCTCCACTGTCGCGCGAGTATCGATGTCGATATAACGCACCTGGGCGTTGATCATCACCTTGTCAGTCAGCATGTAATCGGCACCGACCTGCCACGCCAGCCCCCAAGAGTTTTTCGCCTTGAAGTTGCTGAAACCTGCAGTCTGCGCTTCGCTGCCGACGTGCTCGTCATAGATCCAGGTGTAGTTGATGCCGCCGCCCACATACGGTTGGAAGGCCGACTTCGAATCCAGCGGGTAGTAGACGACGCTAAGGGTCGGCGGCAGGTGTTTCAGGGTGCCGAGTTTGCCGTTGGCCGCCGGCAGAGCAGTGTTTTTCAGCTTCACGTCATGTTCGAACGGCGAGGCCGCCAGCAACTCGATACCGATGTTGTTGGTGATCATGTAAGCGAAGTTGAGACCCAATTGAGTGTCGCTGCTCATGGTCGCCTTGCCGCCCAGGTTGGCGCCGCTCAGCGGACCCTGATCGACCTTGACGCTGGAGCTGTCGGCCTTCGGGTTGACGGTGATTGCACCGGCGCGAACGATGATGTCACCGGCATCGTGGGCGTGGGCGAGCGGGGCTGCGAGCGCGAGGGCAAACAACGAAGCGCTGAGCAAGGACTTGTTCATGGGGGCTCCAAAGGACGTTAAAAATTTCTGATGTCCTATGGTACGAAGCCAACTGATACGGTCTTTTGACGCAGCTCAATGAAACAGTGAAGTCCCGGGGTTTTGTGGAACCTTTGCCGGCCCCTTCGCGAGCAAGCCCGCTCCCACAGGGGAACTCATTCCAAATGTGGGAGCGGGCTTGCTCGCGAAGGGGCCTTTACAGACAACACAAAACTACCGGGATTTACTCCGGCAGCTCATACACATAAATCTTGTCCGCCTCCATCTGATACCCGGCATCCGCCAGCTCGCTGCTCGACGCTTTGACCTGCAACGGCCCCTCGATCCAGTACGGCTGATACAGCTCATCCAGCTTCACACCCAACTCGCTTTTCACATGCACGATCTGGTTCGACGGCGGTGGCGGCACATGGATGCACGCGCCGAAATACGGCACCAGCAAGAAGTCCGTGGTGCGCCCCTCTTCATTGACTTCCAGCGGCACGATATAGCCCGGCAACCGAATGTTCTGGCCATCGAGCGCCTGCACCACCGGCGCATTCGGCAGATCCTGCTTCGCCGCTGGCGCCGACTCCGCCGACAGCGCATCGCTCATTTTCGACAGGTCGTGCAGCGGGGTCATGTTCGGCACTTCCGGCGCGGCGTCCGGCGGGATCATTTCCGACCATGTCAGGTCTTTCGGCGCCGCGGCCCACACGGGCAGGGCAACCAGCAACAGCAGCGCAAGCAAGGCGCGGGGCATGGTGAACATCCTCATAAACGGATCGACAGGCCATCGGCCAAAGATTGGCGATAAGCGCGCCAGGCCGGCACGCTGCCCATCAGCAGCGCGGCCGCCAGAATGCCACCGAGCAGCGTCCATTCATACTCGCTCGGCCACGCCAGCGGCAGAAACAGACCGTAATTGGCCTGCACGTAACCCTGCGCAGCGGCGATGCCGATGTACAGCAACGCAACGCCGGCGATCACCCCGGTCAGCGCCAGAGCGAACGCTTCCAGCACCAGCAGACTCGCGATGTGCCACGGCCGCGCACCGACCGAACGCAGAATCGCCATCTCGCGGCGACGTTCGTTGAGGCTGGTGAGAATCGCCGTGAGCATGCCGATCAAACCGGTCAGCACGACGAACAGCGAAACCACGAACAAGGCTTTTTCAGCGGTGCTCATCAGGCTCCACAACTCCTGCAACGCCACGCCCGGCAGGATCGCCAGCATCGGCTCACCACGGAATTCGTTGATCTCGCGTTGCAGCGCAAAAGTGGAAATTTTGCTGTTGAGACCGAGCATGAACGCGGTGATCGCTTGCGGCGTCAGGTCCATGTTGCGCGCCTGATCCGCCGTGATCCGCCCGTTGCCACGCGCCGGCACGCCGTTGTGCCAGTCGATGTGAATCGCCTCCATGCCACCGAGGCTGATGTGCAACGTGCGATCGACCGGCGTGCCGGTGCGCTTGAGAATGCCGACCACGGTGAACGGTTTGTCGTCGTGTTTGACCAGACTGATCGCCGCCACACCGTGGGCCAGCACCAGTTGGTCGCCGAGTTTGTAATGCAACGCGTCGGCGACTTCAGCACCGAGCACCACTTCAAACGGATCGGTGGCAAACGCACGACCGTCGGCCAGTTGCAGATGCTGCTGGCGCCCGTACTGGTAGTGCTCGAAATACGCTTCAGTGGTGCCCATCACGCGGTAGCCGCGATGGGAATCGCCGAGGGACATCGGGATCGCCCACTTCACTTTCGGGTTGTTGGCGAAGTGTTCGAAGCTGTCCCAGCGAATGTTGTTGGTCGCGTTGCCGATGCGGAACACCGAGTACAGCAACAGATTCACCGAACCCGAGCGCGCGCCGACGATCAGGTCGGTGCCGCTGATGGTGCTGGCGAAACTGGCTTTGGCTTCGGTGCGCACCCGTTCAACGGCGAGCAATAGACAGACCGACAGGGCGATGGCGAAAGCCGTGAGCAAAGCGGTAAAGCGGCGGTTGGCCAGGCTGGCCATGGCCAGACGAAACAAATACATCTCAGACCTCGGCAGACGTGGCGGCGCGATTGAGTTCGGCCAGGGACAGGTGACGGTCGAACAACGGCGCCAGGCTCTGATCGTGGCTGACGAACAGCAGACTCGATCCGGCTTCGCGGCACTCGGCGAACAACAGGCGAATGAAGTTTTCCCGGGCGTCGTAATCCAGCGCCGAGGTCGGTTCGTCGGCGATAACCAGTTCGGGCTGGCCGATCAAGGCACGCGCGGCGGCCACGCGTTGTTGCTGACCGATCGACAGCGAATCCGCGCGACGGCTGAGAATGCTTTCATCCTTCAAACCCAAGTGGGCGAGCAGGGTGGCGGCGGCTTGATCGACGCTGCCGTGACGCTGTTTCGCCCGTTGCGCACGCAGTTTGGAGAAGTGGCATGGCAGCTCAACGTTCTCGCGCACCGAGAGAAACGGCAGCAAGTTGAACTGCTGAAAAATGTAGCCGGTGTGATCGACGCGGAAGGTGTCGCGGGCGCCGGCAGAGAGTTCGGTCAGTTCCTGGCCGAGCAGACGAATGCTGCCGCGATCCGGTTTCTGCACACCGCCGAGCAGGCCGAGCAGGGTGGTCTTGCCGCTGCCGCTCGGGCCTTTGAGAAACAGGGTTTCGCCCGGTTCCAGACGAAACGCCGGGATGTCCAGCAGCGGCGGGTGACCGGGCCAACTGAAGCCCAGGTCGGACAGTTCGATGAGTGCTTGGGTCATGGCACCAATTTCATGAGTTTTCATAGCCCTGTAGGAGCTGCCGAAGGCTGCGATCTTTTGATCCTGATCTTCTTAAAGCAAGATCAAAAGATCGCAGCCTTCGGCAGCTCCTACAGGGGGATTTTCGGTGTGATCAGAATTTCAGGGAGGCAGCCTTGGCCGTCACTTCAGCACCTTGCTGGCCGCTCGCGCTGATCAGTTGTACCTGAATTTTCTGCGTCGCCGGGAAGGTATTGAAGATGTTCGCCAGATCCAGTGTCTTCAACGCGCCGGGCGTTGCGCACTTGATCTGGTAGTGCGCGTGGATTTCGCTGTGGTCGTGGTGATGTTCGTGACCGTCCTTGTCCGCTTCATCTTCGTCATGATCGTCGGCATCCGGTTTGTCGCCAAACAACGGACTCTCGAGTTCCTGACCGACGACTTTGCAACCGGCAGCGGCTGGCAGACTGAACAGCGCCAATGGTTTTTCCAGCTGCGCACGGGCGGCGGCGACTTTGGCTTTATCGGCATCCGTGGTCGCGAGGTGTTCGAAACCCACGAGGTTCATCGCCGGGCTTTCCAGCTCCAGCTCCAGCATCTGACCGTCGAGCGCGGCGTTCAAGCGACCGACACCGTGCTCATGTGCGCCGAGGCTGCCGTGTTCATGATCGTGGTCGTGCTCATCGGCAGCATGGGCGACGGCCAGCGGCAACAGGGCAAACGGCAAAGCGAGCAGCAGACGGCGCATGGCGAACTCCGGGAGTAAAGTGAAGAGTTTGTTATGTAATCTTATAACGAAAGTCCGCAGAGTTTGCCCGTGCGCTTGGCGTTGCACAAGTCCCGTGGGAGCATGCAGGTCAGAAAAGTGCAGGAGCGAACTCAATGTTGCGGATACGCGGAACCGTCGGTGACCTGCCGGTGGATTTGACGGTGGAACTGGATGACAGCGACTGGGCACGGCTCGGCTCGGCCCTGAATGGGCAAGTGCAGACGGCGCAGCCTGAAGTGGCCACGTCGGCGCCAGTGGTGAAACCGCTGAATCAGGATGATGCGTTGTGGCAGGTGGCGCGGGATCTGTTGCGCAAGGCCGGGCAACTCAGCGGACCGGATCTGCTTGAACAGCTTGAAGGGCTGACTGGCAGCGCGGTGGCGGGCAAGCGCTTGCTGGTGCGTTTGCGCCACAGTTCGGACGTGAAAGTGGTGAGTGGCGGGGATACGCCGCTTTACAGCTGGATCGAGTGAATCGCAAAAGATCGCAGCCTGCGGCAGCTCCTACAGGTTCAGCGTTCATCCGCAAAATGCGCGGTGAACACGATCCCAATGTAGGAGCTGCCGAAGGCTGCGATCTTTTGATTTTAATAAAGCGCAGCAAACATCTTCCGGCGGTAAACGCTGACCAGCGGATGATCATTGCCCAGCAACTCAAACACCTGCAGCAACGTCTTGTGCGGCAACCCTTCGGCATAATTGCGATTGCGGATAAACAGCTTGAGCATCGCCTCCAGCGCGGCTTCGTACTGTTGACGCGCCAGTTGCTGGATCGCCAGTTGATACACCGCCTCATCGTCCTGCGGATCTTTCGCCAAACGGGCTTTCAAGTCAGCCGTATCCGGCAGATCACGCGCCAGACCAAGGAACTTGATCTGCGCCTTGGCCCCGGCCAGCGCGGCTTTGTGCTCGTCGCTTTTGACCGCATCCAGCACGGTCTGCGCTTCGCCCAGCTCACCGCGTTCAGTCAGGCAGCGCGCATAGAGAATCAGCGCTTTGGCGTTGGTGTTGTCTTCATTGAGCATCACCACCAGCGCCGCTTCGGCATCGGCATAACGGCCGTCATCGAACAACGCTTGAGCCTGTTCGAATGGATCGGCTTCGGCCGGCGGTGGCATCTGCACATGCGGCTCAAGCAGGGCACGCACGGCGGATTCCGGTTGCGCACCGGCAAAACCGTCGACCGGTTGACCGTCCTTGAACAGCACGACGGTCGGCAGGCTGCGAATGCCGAAACGGGCGACGATGTCCTGCTCGATGTCGCAGTTGACCTTGGCCAGCAGCAACTCGCCCTGATAGCTCTCGGCAATGGTTTGCAGCATCGGCATCAGCGCCTTGCACGGCGCACACCATTCGGCCCAGAAATCCACCAGCACCGGTTTGCTGAAAGAAGCCTCGATCACCGACTGGTCGAAATCGGCCGTCGTGGCGTCGAAGATGTACGGCGTTTGCTCACTCATGGGGGATCTCGTCAAAGCGTGGATGGGGCAACTATACGGCTTGGCGGGGGGTGGCCGGAAGGCAGAGATGTGTTGTCTGGCAGGACGCCTTCGCGAGCAGGCTCGCTCCCACAGGGGAACGCATTCCAAATGTGGGAGCGGGCTTGCTCGCGAAGCTCTTAACTAACGCCGCGCATGGTAAAGGCTGACATGCCGAAATTCCTCAGGCTCCGCGAGATCCGGCAACGTCATCGCCTCAAGCATTTCAATGCGCTGATACAACGGATGGCGAAAATCCCGCACCCGCGAATCCGCTACCAACGCCTCACGGCCACGGCTCAAAAACGCATCGAGCAACGGCAGATTCGCCCGGTCATACAACACGTCCGCCACCAGAATCAGATCAAAGCGGTCGGCCTCGGCAAAGAAATCCGTCGAATAACCCATCTCGACATCATTCAACGCGGCGTTCGCCCGGCAGGCGGAAATCGCCAGTGGATCGACATCGCACGCCACCACCTCAAGCGCTCCAGCCTTAACCGCCGCAATCCCGGCAATCCCCGAGCCAGCGCCGAAATCCAGCACGCGTTTACCGCGCACCCACTCGGGAAACTCCGCCAGATAACGCGCCACCGCCAGACCGCTGGCCCAGCAGAATCCCCAGTAGGGCGGCTCGTGCAGAATTCGCTGGATTTCTTCCTGGCTGAATTGGCGATCCATGTTGTCGCCGTCGATCAGCCATAGCTGTAAATCAGTGTCGGGCAACGCGCAGACCTTGAGTCTGGCGTCGCCGAGCAATTCACCTAACGCTAGTTGCAGGTCGAGCGGTGCCGTCATGGTGCTTTGACAAATTGCAGCTGGCCCAACGCTTGAGTGGTCGGCTGGCTGATGGTTTGCGAAGGCAAATGCAGGATCAACTGGCCGGACTGGCTGGCGCGGCCACGCAGCTCAACCCGCGCACCGGCCGGGAAGGCGTCCGGGTTGAAGCGCAGGCGGAACGGCAGGATCTGGTTGTTGCCGATCAGGCTGGAACTGGCGAGCAATTGTTGCGGGCGATCCTTCTCATCGATCACCAGCAACGCCAGTTCGACTTCGGCGCCAGCCGGCACGCCTTGCAGGGTGCCACTCAGTTCACGTTGATAAGCCGGCAGCGGGCCGAGCTCGGCAGCCTCTTTGGCTTTTTTCTGCGCCTGTTGTGGCGCCGGCCCCGGAGTCGGCGGCTGCGGCTTGGGTGCATCGCTGCCACAGGCCACCAGCAGGCTGAAAAGACTGAGCAAAACGAGCGGACGTAACGGCATTGGAGGCTCCGGCAAAATGAAATCCATGGATCAAACGATCATGCCGTTCTGTATACCGCAAACCCTATGGCTTGTCTTGCCACCGGGATGCGCTACCATGGCCCTCCCTTTTTTTGTTGCCAGCCACCATGCACTGTCCCTTCTGCGGTGCCAACGACACCAAGGTCATCGACTCGCGTCTGGTCGCCGAGGGC